>JAUZOQ010000050.1 GCA_030706385.1 Bacteroidota bacterium
AAAACGAATGTGTGATAACGAAATAATAATAAAGAAAGAGTCCGGCAAGATGCTCTGCATGACATCAACTCAATAACACCGCCAGTACGAGGCCGCAGCAGCGGCCGAAGCGACTTGCATTCAGTGGAGTCAGAGTTCGGCAGTTGAATAAAGTAACCAAGTCATTGCGAGGCCACAGCAGCGGCCGAAGCAATCTTTAGCTGAATCTTGGCTATTACTCTCGGCTCCGGTCAATTCGTCAAACTTGACTTTTGTATTTCCTTGAATTTGTAGTATCTTTGCACGCTCATGAAACCCGACGAATTCCGCATCTTCATCTCATCGACGTTCCGCGATCTTATGCCGGAGCGCGAGCAACTTGTTAAGAAAGTCTTTCCGCAGATCCGTGCTCTCTGCCGTGAACGCGGAGTCGAGTTCACGGAGATCGACTTACGCTGGGGCATTACCGATGAAGAAGCGCATTCAGGCCGCACGGTCCGCATCTGTCTGGAAGAGATCGATAAATGCCGTCCGTACTTTCTCGGAATCATCGGCAGCCGATATGGATGGATTCCCGGTTCAAATGTGCTGGAGCTTGATGAACAGCTCTATAAAGATTATCCCTGTATAGCCGAGTACGGAAGGCAAAATAAGAGCATCACGGAGATGGAGTTCTCCCATGGTGCAATCCTACCCGGCAATAAGAACCATGCCTTCATCTATGAGCAGAGTATTGATCGCAGTGAAGATAATGCTATTCCGATCGCAGCATTACGATCACAAGTTGTTGCCGCCGGAGTCCCTCACTACACTTTCACTTCTCCTCAAGAACTTGGCGAACAAGTTCTGCGCGATCTGACAAGCGTTCTCGATCGCGACTGGCCGCAGAAGAAGGAAATGACTCCGGCCGAGCGTGAACGCCTGGCACATGAAGCATTCGCCCGCAATCGCACGCATTCCTATATTGCCAATCCTGAATACTCCGAACGCTTCGAAAAATTCGTAGCCGGTGATGAATCTCCTCTCATCCTCTGGGGAAAATCCGGATTCGGAAAGAGTGCTCTCATGGCGCACGTGACATCAGAATACAAGCATCACCATCCCGAAGTCTTCATCATACGGCATTTTGTGGGAGCCACGGCAGGAGCGAGCAGTTCGGATGACGTCATGCGTCACATTATGCTGGAGATCAAAGAGCATTATGAACTCACGGACGAACTGCCGCAGACAAATCTTCAGGAAGAGCTTCCACTATGGCTGGGCAAGATCAGAGAAGGAGAAAAGCTCGTTCTTGCCATCGATGCCGTCAACCAGCTCACGGGCATCGGCAATGAAATGCACTGGCTGCCGGAGTTCATTCCGGCAAATGTCCGGCTCATCGTCTCTACGACTCCTGAACTTCCGTTAGAGCAGCTTCGAAAACGGAATTGGCAGGAGATGGAAATCCTGCCGCTTTCTCGCGCTCAGAGAAAACGTATTACGGAAGAATTTCTTGCACGCTATCACAAGAAACTTTCGCACGAACAACTGGAGATGATCGGACGGGAGAATAAGCTCGAAAGTCCGCTCTTCTTGCGCACTATCCTCGAAGAACTTCGCATCTTCGGAATCTACGAGGCCGTCGATATGCATTTGGCCTCCTATCTTGCTTCCGAATCCGAAGAAGAATTATTCCAAACCGTTCTTGCCCGGATGGAGCAAGATCACGGAGTGGAAACCGTACAGAGCATCATGAAGGCGATCTGGGCTTCGCGCTTCGGCCTATCGGAAACTGAACTTCTTGGGATCACCGGCCTCAGCCGACTTGCATTATCGCAATTCCTGATCGCTCTCGAATTCCATTTGATGAAGCGCGGCGGCCTTTACACATTCTTTCACAATTATCTTCGCCAGGCCGTTGAAGGAAGATATCTTGGCAAGGAGAATGCAAAGTACAAGATGCATCGGCATCTTGCCGCGTATTTCAGCAACGAGCCTTACGATGGCCGTCGCCGCGACGAAGAACCCTGGCAATGGCAGCAAGCAGAGGATTCTGAAAAATTCAAAAACTGCATCACCGATATTCCTATGCTCGACTTGCTACTAGCCGAAGAACGCCGGCAAGAGCTGATCGGCTACTGGGTTGAATTGCAGAAGAACTTCGATCTTGCAGAAACCTATCATACAGCAATGGAGCAGTTCAGATCTGCAAGCACCGACGAAGCTTACTTTGCCGAGCTTTCAGGCAAACTTGGAGATGCCCTCGTTGCTTCCTCCAGCTACAAAGAAGCCGAAGTCCATCTCCGAACTGCCCTCGACCTGCGCAAAAAACTCTTCGGCGAATCTGACCTGCAAACAGCGCAGAGTATGAATGATTTGGCTACGCTGTATTACCACACGGGAAATTTTAGTGCGGCAGAGACTCTTCTTAAGGATACGATTCAGGTGCGAGAGAAAATCCATGATAAGAATGACCCATCTATTGCCAAATCTTTGAATGATCTTGGGGCAATAGTTTATTCTCAAGGAAAATTAAATGAGGCTGAAGATTTCTTCCAAAAATCACTTGATCGCTACCAAGCTTTCTATAGAGGCGACAAGGTCGACATTGCAGATGCACTAAGCAATATTGGGAGCGTTCTTATCCTAAAAAAGGATTTCGAAAAGGCAGAAATAGCCTGTGTGCATGCACTAGAAATGTATCGTCGCCTTTTTGGTGAACGACATATTTCAATGATACCACCGATGACCAATCTCGCAATAGTATACCTGAACCTTCATCTATATGATGAAGCCGAGATGCTTTACCAGCAAAGTCTGATCCTTACTAAGTCGGTATATGGGAATAATCATAAATTTGTTAGCGAAATCCTACTGAATGTTGGCTCTTTCTATTCAAAGATCGGACAGCATCAAAAATCGATTGAAATGCACACTCAGAGTCTGGAAATTAAGAAAAGAATCTTTGGAGAGAATAATTTTGAGACCATTAATTCATTTATCAGTATTGGGCTTAGCCTTATCAGAGCAGGCGAACAAGTACGAGGTCAGGAGCTAGTTGAGCATTATCTTCCATTGCAAAAAAAGCTTCTCGGAGAAAGTCATGTATATGTTAAAGTTCAAGAGGATGCATGGAATGAGTTAATGAGCCGATAGTAGATGCCCCTCTCATGAAGAGGAGAGGGGCAACAAATTGCACCATTAAATGTTCATAATACTGATCACTCCGGTCCGCCGCCGCCGCCCATCACTATTATCACAATCCCCGAGCCCGGATCATTCGAATTGGAGCAGGTTGCCGAGAGCCCATCTTGTGCGATAGTGATCAGGGCATAATAATTGAAAGTGTTCGAAGTGATGCCAGCAGGAGTGGCGTACCTCGGAACGAAAAAGACTGGTTTTGCCGGGACGCCAAAACTGAAGTCGAATTTAGCACTGTCACTATTCGTCGGATAGTTCGACACGGTTCCCAAACTATTTTCCGTAGTTCCGAGGAAACCGCCCCAGTAGTATGTTTTATTGCCGGTAGAACTCTTAACCTGAACTTGCAGCGTCGGCGGCGGTAGCGTAGTTGCTGTCCATGTTATCTTCACTGCCGCAGTGTCGGGGAATTGCGGTGAGGTATAAATCTCAACTTTGTAGTTTGCCATATATTTGTAATGAATAAGGTGAATTGCTGCTCCCCGTGACAGGACGCAGCGGGCAAATATACATCGGGAAAAATCCGAGCCTTCTTGATTTTTTAAAGAATCCCTAATATCATCGAAAAATCACGGATTTTTCGGACGTAAGTGAGCCATATAACTATATTTGCAGTCGAAATCACCTTCACCACTATGCCACGCAAAATCAGACGTTCCCTTCGCTCCGGAATCACCGGAGCTTCGCTCTTTCTTTCAGGCATTTTGCTGCTTTCAGGATTTCTGAAAACCCATGCAGCTCCCGGCTCATTGCACGTACCGTTCATTCCACAGGTTGCTACGAACTGGTGCTGGGCGGCAACGACGGCAATGGTACTAGCCTATGAGCATCGGTCCAATCCGCACGTTAGGGCACTAACGCAGTGCCAATACGTGCAGGCATGGTGCAAGAAATATCCCGATTATGCTGTGCGCCTATGGATGCTCGATTCCTGTCCGCCTTCGGATTCGGGAATCTACTACTATAACTTTCCGAGCACACCATTCGTCGAGGCATTAGGACACACGATGCAGGAGAGGGATAGAGTTGGATTAACATACGAAGAGCTGTGCTCGGAGATCTCTGCCGGCCGTCCGGTGATCTTCCAGTGGAAGTGGCAGGGAATAACACCTTTAACAAAAGGCCGCGCCGATTGGCATTACCTTCTGGCCGAGGGCTGCCCCGAATCGAAATATATCAATTCTCCGGGTTGGGTGTCCGTGCACGATCCGTGGCCGGTGAATCGTGGCAAGCATCGCATCATGTCGTATTCCGAGTACGATAATTTAGTGCCGACTTCCCTTCCGGGTTCACGGGAGTTTGTCTATACAACGCATGGCTCCGATTATTACGGTATCACCTTCAAAGGCAACTAACATGAAACGGCTTACTCCCTATCTCTCACTCTGCCTGCTTGGCGTTGTGATCTGGCATACAAGCCAGAACCGGCCGCCGCGAGAAACTTCGAAACTCACGATCTACGATACGGCGATCTACATGCTTCAGGAGTTTGTCATCGATGATAGCGATTGGAATCTCGGATTTTCCAGCCGCCAAGAAGTGATGAAGGCGCGCATCGATACGAGCGGCGGAGGTATTGATTTTTATTATATGCGCAAGGATTCGCTTCTGGCCGGAAAGCTTTCCGTCGATACGTTGCTCATCAAACTTCATCGGAGAGTTTATCCGGTATTTGTCGACTCCGTCCTTCATGCAGCGATCACCTTCGATTCGACGCGTAACGGCTGGCAGCCGGTAATGTTCGATGATTCCAATATCATCAGCGCCTGCATTGCCGATAGACGCAAGCAGCCGAACCCCCATGAGGGCAGGCATACTTATTCCATCGTCTTAACTCCGTTCATCCATTTAGAGCTTGTGGTCGAGCACGATAGCACCGGCAACCACGTCCTTGTGACGGCAGCGCTCAGGACGGAGATGGGAAAGGATCTTCCCGGCGGTGGCGCCGCAGCCGATCTTACTCCGATAAGTGAAGAAGTTTTTGTCGATAGCCTACGGCATCACATGATGAAATTGGAGTGAGCCAGGAGAGAATTCGATTCGGAGCGCATCTGCCTGCGCGATTTGTGGTATTTTTGCATACCTGCACATGAAACCCGACGAATTCCGCATCTTCATCTCATCGACGTTCCGCGATCTTATGCCGGAGCGGGAACAGCTCGTTAAAAAGGTCTGTCCGCAGATCCGCGCTCTCTGTCGCGAACGCGGAGTCGAGTTCACGGAGATCGACTTACGCTGGGGCATTACCGATGAAGAAGCACATTCCGGCCGCACCGTCCGCATCTGTCTGGAAGAGATCGATAAATGCCGTCCCTACTTCCTCGGAATCATCGGCAGCCGATATGGATGGATTCCCGGTTCAAATGTACTGGAGCTTGATGAACAGCTCTATAAAGATTATCCCTGGATCGCCGAATACGGAAGAGAGAACAAGAGCATCACAGAGATGGAGTTCTCTCATGGTGCAATCCTTCCGGGCAATAAGAATCATGCCTTCATTTACGAGCAAGAGATCATTCGAGATGAAGCCAATGCCGTTCCTATAGCTGAGCTTCGCTCGCGCATCACAAATGCAAGTGTTCCCTATCACACATTCGCTTCACCTCAAGAGCTTGGCGAACAAGTCCTGCGCGATCTGACGAGTGTTCTCGATCGCGACTGGCCGCAGAAGAAGGAAATGACTCCGGCTGAGCGTGAACGACTGGCTCATGAAGCATTCGCCCGCAACCGCACGCATTCCTATATTGCAAATCCGGAGTATTCCGAACGCTTCGAAAAATTCGTAGCCAGCATTGAATCCCCTCTCATCCTTTGGGGAAAGTCCGGATTCGGAAAGAGCGCGCTTATGGCGCATTTGACATCGGAGCACAAGCATCATCATCCCGAAGCCTTCATCATCCGGCATTTTGTCGGTGCTACTGCGGGGGGCAGCAGTTCGGATGATGTTATGCGTCACATAATGCTCGAGATCAAAGAGCATTATGAACTCACGGACGAACTGCCACAGACAAACCTTCAGGAAGAGCTTCCGCTATGGCTGGGCAAGATCAGAGAAGGAGAAAAACTTGTGCTTGCCATCGATGCCGTCAACCAACTCACCGGCATCGGCAATGAAATGCACTGGTTGCCGGAGTTCATTCCGGCGAATGTTCGGCTTATCATCTCCACCACTCCAGAACTTCCATTAGAGCAGCTTCGCAAACGCAACTGGCAAGAAATGGAAATTCTGCCGCTGACTTCGCAGCAGAAGATGCGGATCACGAAAGAATTTCTGGCGCGCTACCATAAGAGCCTGGAGAAGGAACAGCTCGAGATCCTTGCAACGGAAGAGAAACTTGAAAGCCCGCTCTTCCTGCGTACTCTGCTCGAAGAGCTTCGCATCTTCGGAGTTCATTCAGCCGTTGAAATGCAACTGGCTACCTATCTTGGCTGCCAGTCCGAAGCGGAGTTATTCCAGACCGTGCTTGGCCGCATGGAGCATGATCATGGCGAAGAGACAGTCAAGGGTATCATGAAGGCGATCTGGGCATCGCGCAATGGACTTTCGGAAACTGAACTTCTGGAGATCACCGGGCTTACGCGGCTTGCACTATCCGAATTCCTGATCGCTCTGGAATTCCATCTCATGCGCCGCGGCGGACTTTTTACTTTCTTCCATAACTATCTTCGCGAAGCTGTCGAGAAACGCTATGCGGCCACTGAGTCTGCAAAGAAGGAAATCCATCGCCATCTTGCCACATATTTCAGCGGCGAGCCTTATGACGCCCGGCGCCGCGACGAAGAGCCCTGGCAGTGGCAGGCTGCCGAAGATGCCGAGCGATTCAGGCAATGCATTGCCGATATTCCGATGCTCGAACTTCTGCTCGATGAATCTCGCCTGCAGGAGCTGATCGGGTACTGGGTGGAATTGCAGAAGAACTTCGATCTTGCAGAAACCTACCATCATGCAATGGCAGAGTACCGCGCTAAGTGCACGGACGAAGAATACTTTGCCGGCATATCCGGAAAACTCGGCAGCGCCCTCGTCTCAGCTTCGAATTACAAGGAAGCCGAATATCATCTCAAAGCCGCTCTCGACCTCCGAAAAAAACTCTTCGGTGAAAATGATCTGAAGACAGCGCAGAGTATGAATGATTTGGCAACACTTTACTATCATAATGGGAATTTCAAAGAGGCGGAATCGCTCCTAAAGAGTGTAGTCGGAATCCGCGAGAAGATACTCGACCCGAGTGATCCGACGATAGCGAAGGCATTAAATGATCTGGGAACAATCTTATTTTCACAGGGTAAACTGGATGAAGCGGCAAAATGCTTCCAGGATGCTCTTGGCGGGTATCAGAGATTCTTCAGGATCAGACATCCGGAAATAGCTTCAACTTTGAGTAATCTTGGAACAATTTCCTACTTTACCAAAAAGTATGATCATGCGATTGATTATTTCACTAAATCAATCAAAATGTATGAAGAAATATACGGCGTAAATAGTATTGCAACAATTTTCCCAATGAGCAATCTTGCAATGGCTCATACCGAAGCCGGGAATTACGGCAACGCGGAGGAGTTATTGATCAGAACCATAGTCCTAATGAGATCTTTCTACGGGAATTATCATAATGCAATAAGTAGCGCTATTGTAAATCTCGGGGTATTATATTCTAAGATGAATCAATATGCGAAAGCCATTGAAATGCATCGAGAAGCAATTCAGATAAATGAGCGAGTTCTTGGTCAAGAACATTTTTTAACCATTAACTCTTACCTGAGCCTAGGAATGAATTTATATCGGATTGGCGAATTGGTGGAGGGCAGAAAAATAATTGAACACTACTTGCCATTGCAGGAGGAAAAGTTAGGATCTAATCATCAGATGGTTAAGGTTCAGCAGGAGGCTTGGAAAGAATTGTTAGAGTCTCATTCATAAATATGCCCCTCCTAAATAAATGGAAGGGGCAAACATCGACAAAAGCTCACTGATTGCTATTTTCATTCCGGCCCGCCGCCGCCGCCGGTGATCTGTATAGTAATCCCCGCATCGCTATACGTTGACGACGTCAATTTCGCCGTCCAGCTGCCGTCCTTATTCTCGGTCGGAGTATCTTGTCCGTCGTAGTTCGTCCAAGATGTCGGATTGCTGCCGCGAGTTGCGTTCATGAACTGCACGTAGAAATAATCCGGAAGATTATCCGTTCCGGCTCCCCAGGAACTGGTACCGGTCGTACCGCTTTTGCGATTGCCGGATCCGGCCGGACTGCTACCGTAGAAGCACTGGTAAATGTAAGTCGTATTGCCTGCAGTGTTATTTACCATATAGGTGGCGTTGGTGCTTGGTCCGACTCCGGTACCGGGCTCAGTTTTCAAACCCAAATCACCGGAATCCGATGAATACGTGGCAGCCGGTGCCTTAGAAACGATAATATTACTTGCCATAGAATTAGTAAGAAATGGTGAAAAAAATGAACTATGAATGAGGGACGAATATACAACAAAATCTTCAGAGCATCTTAAGAAATCGAAACCCTAATCCCTTTATTTTAAAGGATTAGATAACTCCATCCGGAATTTTGTGGAAAACCGGTGAAATAGCCGTATATTTCCACTGCCAACTACATTCCGCTAGCCACAACCATGAATCAGAATCTCAAGAAATCGGGAATGCTCATCTCCGCTCTACTGCTCTCGATCCAGGCATCTTCCTGCTCGCAAAAGGCCGAGGCAGGACCGGAGCCGAAGGATCGTGTTCCTTCAACGCTTCACGTTCCGCTCATCGGGCAGATCGGCGATTACTGGTGCTGGGCTGCATGCACGGAAATGGTCACGACGTATTACCACAACACGATCGATTCGACTGCTCCCATCATTAAGCAATGCAACCTCGTGAAGCTTCTCTATAAAGATACATGCTGCCTCGATTGTAAGACGGTGCAGCCTGGGAATGTGCCGGCAGAGTTCGATCAGAACGGAGCGCCGTTCCCGCAAACCGATCCGAACAGTGCAAACTGCGAAGGCTATACGTATTCGGTAACGCAAGGACCCGATACGCATTTATCCTGGGCCGTCGTTATGCTTTCCGAGGATTCGCTTCGGGCACAGATACGCAACCGCATGCCGGTAATCTTTGAATGGTTCTGGACGGCCGACGTCCTGGATTCTGCAACGCAGCAGGATGCGCATATCATGGTGGCCGAAGGAATTCCGCATTCAAGTTATATTTACTCGCACATGTGGATAGCGATCAACGATCCGCTTCCCACAGGCAGAGGGCGGCATCGCATAATCTCGTATGCCGAATATGCAAACATCAAGCCGATGACGATTCCGGGCTCACCGCTTCAGTATACTTACAGCACGCACGGAATGGATTATTACGCTTTTCATTATCAAAAACCGGCACAGCAATGATACGATATTTCCCTCTCCTCTTAGCTGCAGTGCTTTGCGCCGCTCTTGCTTCGTCATGCGGATCGCAGCATCATAACGATCGGCCACTGACGATCTACGATACTGCCGTTCTAATGCTGAAAGAATTCGTCCGCGAAGGGCCGGATACGAATCTCGGAATTAAGAACTTCGATGAATTAGACCATCTCATTCTGCGGCGCGACTACGGAGTCCAGGTCTATTTGCTGTTGGAAGATTCGTTAGTAGCCGATGATTCTGTCATTCATATCGATCATCACATGCTGAAAATGGGCAGAAGGATCTATCCGGTGTTTTATCATAACCAACTGCGATCGACGATCACGTTCGATTCAACTCCGAAAGGCTGGCATCCCACCGTCTTCGATGACTCGAACGTCTTTGTCGAAATTCAAGAAGCCGAGGCTCAGCTGACAAGTACAATAATGGCTACTGACGTCAAAGCAGCCATTGCAAAAATGGAGCAGGCCGATTCGGCAAAAGATTCGACCGCTCATGCCGTTCTGGTGGCACCATCACTTCACGATTACGTTGTCTTCCGGCATACTGAGAAAGGCGATTATTTTTTACCGACGAAAGATTTGAAAAGGGAGATGGCGGAAAATTATCCCGGTACGGAGAAGGATGGGAAACTCGCTCCAATAGAAAAAGCAGATTTCTTCCGAGGCTTGCGAAAGCATATCTTAGCAACGCGCAGCCGTCATAAACGCATGGCCTCGATGAACCGGAGGTAGAATTCAGACTTAGAGTGAAGCAGGATTGGGGACTTCTGCCACTAACTCCTTCTCAAAGGCATCGAATTTCCTATCGTCCCTAACGCAGATAATGATGTGATCGACGGATTTCAGCGTTGGCGCAGTTTCTTTGATGGAGTTGACAATAACCTTCGCGCATTCATTCAAAGGAAAATGAAAGAATCCGGCGCTCAGAGCCGGAAGAGCGATCGAGCTTAGGCCTTTCTTATCGGCTAACGTAATTGCCGTTCGTACAGCAGAATAGAGTTTTGCATTCTCATTCCCTTCGCCATACATCGGGCCGACGGCATGGATAACGTACTTCGCGTGTAGCGTCCCTCCGCCCGTCATCACAGCAGAACCTACGGGACAGAATCCGATATTATTACACTCGTTCTGGATCGCAGCTCCGCCGGCTTCACGAATAGCTCCGGCAACGCCGGAGCCAAGGTTAAGATACTCATTCGATGCGTTCACAATGGCATCGGTATCGAGCAAGGCGATATTCCCGATCTTCAGTTCGACTTTGACATTCCCTAAAGAGACAGCTGCATTCCTCATCAATATGTACCGGCAAATAGAATTCTGGCAAATGCAAAGTTACGCATGAAATCGAAATGGATGTCTGAATCGAAGTGAGGATATAGCTGGCAGAAAGAGAGACGGTCCTATTCAAATCGCAAGGCATCCAGCGGATTTAGGCGCGATGCTTTCCGGGCCGGGAAGACTCCGAAGGCAATGCCGATAAAAACCGAAACGCCGAAGGCAAGGGGAATCGTCGTCAAAGGAATAACGAACGGGATGCCAATTATGCCCGTTGCGAAGTACGATACTCCGATACCAATTAGTAGTCCAAGCAATCCACCCAGAGCAGAAAGGATCGTGGCTTCGACAAGAAATTGCGTCAGAATATCCGAAGTACGCGCTCCGACAGCAAGACGAATCCCGATCTCCCTTGTTCGTTCGGTTACCGAAACAAGCATGATATTCATGATTCCGATACCGCCGACAAGTAAGGAAATCGCAGCAATGCTTGAAAGAAGAATCGTCAGTATGCCTGTCACCGTCTGGAGCAGAGCTGCCATTTCGCGGGGGTCGCGGACGACGAAATCATCATCTTCTCCGGACAATATATGCCTTCGCGTGCGAAGGATCCGAGTCACCTCTTCTTTCGCATCATCAATCCGATCCTGAGAAATAGCGGAGAAAAAGATCGCTCCGATGCGGTCATTCCCGCTGACTCTTCGCGAAAATGTTGTGTATGGAATATAGACGATGTCATCAGCATCACCGCCCATCGTTGATCCACGGGATTCCAATATGCCGATCACACGCATTGGCAGATTATGTACCCGTATTTCCTTTCCGATCGGATCCTGGCTGCCGAAAAGCGCCTGGCGAACCGTCGGGCCGAGTATACAGATAAGCGCTCCGGTGCGTTCATCATCTTCACTCAAACTCCGTCCGGAAGTAACGACAAATTTTCTGATATGGAAGAATTCGGGACTGACACCATTGACGATCGTATTATGATTATTTCCGGCATAGATTGCGCTGAGCGGACGTGAGTTTAGAGGGCCGATTTTTTCGATACTCCTGGCGCGTTTCTGGATGGATTCGAGATCCCCGCTTGTGAATAAGGGTACGGCGGCATTCTGTATTCCCATCATTCGCGTTGTGCCCGGAACAGCAAACAGCAGATTCGATCCGAGACCGGAAATCTGATTGGAGATATACGCCGTCGCTCCCTCACCAAGAGATTGCATGATGACGACGGCGCCAACGCCGATGATGATACCGAGCGCGGTAAGGAACGACCGCATCTTGTTACGCTTAAGCGCAGCCAGGGCAAGCTTAAATGTGGCGGTGAAGGTCATCGTTCAATTCGACTTGTATTCGGTTTGTCGCTCCATATTTTTCCGTCCCGGAAAAATACTTCTCGTCCGGCATATGCTGCGCAGCTTGCATCATGTGTTACCATTAAGACGGTAATGCCTCGCTCCTGGTTGAGATTTTTCAGGATCTGCATAATTTCTTTTCCCATTTTCGAGTCGAGGTTTCCTGTCGGTTCATCGGCAAGCAGCACCGATGGGTTATTTGCAATAGCGCGTGCAATAGCGACACGCTGCTGCTGCCCGCCTGATAATTGATTGGGATGCGCATCTTCACGTCCGGCGAGTCCGACAGCAGCCAGAGCCTCGATGCTCCGTCGTTCGCGATCCTTTGCGCTCATGCCGGCATAGACCAGTGGCAATGCAACATTATCCCGTGCAGA
The DNA here is from genome assembly GCA_030706385.1 of Bacteroidota bacterium. Lineage (GTDB taxonomy): Bacteria > Bacteroidota > Ignavibacteria > Palsa-1295 > Palsa-1295 > PALSA-1296. The sequence continues at coordinate 12,586 of JAUZOQ010000050.1, forward strand.
TGTCCGGGCAAGGAGATTGAATGTTTGAAAAACAAAACCGAAGCGGGAATTTCTGAGCGATGCGAGAACATTAGGAAGAAGACCTTGGACTGCTATACCTTCTATCAGATATTGGCCGCTCGTAGGAGTTTCCAGCGTTCCGAAAATACTGAGCGCCGTGCTTTTTCCCGATCCGCTCGGGCCGGTGATCGCAACGAATTCACCGGCTGCGATCGTAAGATCGATCTCATTCAATGCACGGACAGCGGCAGCCTGCTCACCATATATTTTGCTGACCTTCTGCAGTGCAAGAAGCGGTTTACTTCGTGATTCCATACGCTTTCTTCCCTTCGGGAGTGAGCTCTTCAAGAAGGCGATCTGCCGAAGTAATTTTGCCTGATCGTATTTCAGTAAATTCGCCATCGGATATTCCCGTCTGTACTTCGACACGGCGAAGCGAATCGCTTTCCAGGATCCACACCGAAGGCTGTGAAGAAGCCTTTGCTCCGGGTGGATTGAAGCGCAAGCTCGAGCTTGCGATGCGGGTAACGTTGGAGGCCGAGCGTGTTACGATCCGGGCTGTTGCCGTCATTCCGGGCTTCAAGGCTAAATCGTGATTATCGACTGTTATGACGGCTCCGTATGTCACGACATCCTGCACGATGACCGGGGAATTTCTCACTTGTGTTACCGTACCTTCAAAGACACGGTCAGGGTAGGCGTTGACGGTGAATGTAGCATGCTGCCCTTCTTTGAGTTCGCCAATATCGGCTTCATCAACGGCGGCTATTACCTGCATTTTCTCGAGATCGGCTGCAACCGAAAAAAGTATCGGTGTCTGAAAAACAGATGCAAGTGTTTGGCCCGAATCAATATTGCGCGTAATAATTATTCCGTCGATCGGAGCGAAGATGGTACCGTGCTTAAGATTTGTCCGGGCTACTGTCGCTGCAGCTTTCAACGATAACAATTGCGCCTCGGCAGCGTCAACGGATTCATCGGCATTGCGCATGATCGCTACTGCAGCGTCATAATCGGATTGCGCCAGTAATTTTTGGTCGTAGAGTTTTTTGGTCCTGTCAAAATCGAGTTTGGATTTATCGCGATTGGTCTTTGCCTGGTTGCGTGCACTCACTGCAGCGGTTGCAGCAGTTGCGGCTTGGTTATACTCGGCCTGCAGAAGTGTCAGATCGAATCTGGCAAGCACTTGTCCTTTTTTAACACGGTCATTAAAATCAACTTGAACGCTGGCAAGACGCCCAGAGACTTCGGCGCCAACCTGAACGGTCGTTACAGCTTCAACTTCGCCAGTTGCTCGTACTTCCCGAACGATATCACCCGTACTCAGATGAGACATTCGAAAACGCATCGCCATCGGCACGGGTTTGGGGGCAAGAACGAAGAACCACAATGCTGCAAGTACGAAAGGAAGCGCTATGAGTCCAATACGACGCCGAAGCCGGCGATTTGCCTGTCGCTTGTTCTCACGCTCAATCAGCTCGGAAAGTGGCTGGATCTCCGACTGAGCAACTGCCGGTACCGCTTCAGCATCTCTCATTAGTGTATCTTAGGCTTTCTAACCATATCCGGTAGGCGGAGCAAACACCGTTCCATCTTATTTGGGACATTTTCCCCATTAATATAGCCAATTCTATGGCAAAAAGGCGAGAGGGCATGGATAGAACATTAAGAAAATCATACAGGCGTAAGCAAGTTTGATACCATACTCCGATGCGGGGCGTAATGACAAAAGCCCGCTCTTTTCGAGCGGGCTTTCGTGAAATTCTCCCTAAGGAATTTGATCCCTTTCCGGGATCCGGTTTCAGCTCAGCGGTTTTACGCCTCTTCCATCTGCTGCTTCTTCTGCTTGTTAAGGCGGAAGCGCTCTGTGGGATCGAGGATCTTCTTGCGGAAGCGTGTGGATTCAGGAGTTACTTCCAGCAAATCGTCATCATCGAGCCATTCGATCTGCTGTTCGAGCGACATCGTCCGAGGAGTATCTAGCTGCAATGCGCCGTCAGAACCTGAGGCGCGCATATTGGTAAGATGTTTTTTCCTGGTGACGTTGACGATCATCTCGCCTTCGCGCGAATTCTCGCCGACGATCATTCCGCGGTAAACCTTCGTGCCGGGACTTAAGAAAAAGACAGCTCGCTCTTGAAGATTCTCCATCGAGTAACCTGTCGTCTCGCCATCTTCAAGTGATACTAATGCTCCACGTGAACGCGATGCGATCGGGCCTTTGAAGGATTCGTAATCGTAGAAGATCTGATTCAGAAGTCCGGTGCCGCGTGTCATGGTCATGAACTCGCCACGGAATCCGATCATGCCGCGTGAGGGCACATGGTAGTCGACATGCGACTGGCCGTTAAGCGTATTCATGTTCGTCATCTGCCCTTTGCGATGGCCGAGAGCTTCGATAACGGAACCGACGTATTCTTCGGGCACATCGATAACGACATGTTCGATCGGCTCCATGAGATCGCCATCGATCTCCTGCATAATAACTTCGGGCTTGCTGACGGCGAACTCATAGCCTTCGCGGCGCATGGTCTCGATCAAAATGGCAAGCTGCAATTCGCCACGCGCAGCGACTTTGAACGTATCGGGAGTTACTTCCTGCATGCGGATGGAAATATTCTTCCGAAGCTCACGCTGCAGGCGCTCACGCAAATGGCGCGATGTAACGAACTTGCCCTCTCTGCCTGCGAAGGGCGAATCGTTAACAAGAAAATTCATGGAGATCGTCGGCTCATCGACATTGATGATCGGCAATGCTTCCGGAGTTTCCGGATCGGTGAGGGTCTCACCGATATGGACATCTTCGAGTCCGGCAAGCTGAACGATCTCGCCCGCTCCGGCTTCTTCAGTTTCCGTACGCTTCAATCCTTCGAACGTGAAAAGCTTGCTGATCTTTGCCTTTTCGATCGTGCCGTCATGGCGGATACGGGTGATCCAATCGCCCGGATGAACCTTCCCTCGGAAAATACGGCCTACGGCAAGGCGGCCCAGATAATCGGACCAATCGACATTGGCCACAAGCATCTGATATGGCTTCTCCGTCTCTCCCGGAGGAGGCGGAACACTTTTAATGATCGTTTCGAAGAGAGGGCCGAGATCGACTGCCTCATCCTCTAATTTGTACTTGGCAAGGCCGAATTTTCCGACGGCATAGACGATCGGGAATTCCAACTGCTCGTATGTTGCTCCGAGCGACATGAAAAGCTCAAAGACTTCGTCCAAAACTTCCTGCGGACGGGCATCTTTGCGGTCGATCTTATTGATGACAACTATAGGCTGCAAATGGAGTTGCAGGCTTTTGCTGAGAACGAATTTCGTCTGCGGAAGGCAGCCCTCGGCCGCATCGACTAAGAGCACCACTCCATCGACCATTTTCAGGATTCGCTCGACTTCACCTCCGAAATCGGCGTGGCCGGGGGTATCGACGATATTGATCTTCGTTTTTCCCCAATGGACGCTCGTATTCTTCGCCATGATGGTGATTCCCTTCTCTCTTTCGAGATCGTTGGAATCCATGACGCGCTCGGTTAGCTGCTCATTTGCGCGAAAAGTGCCGCTTTGACGCAGCATTTGGTCAACAAGTGTTGTTTTACCATGATCGACGTGCGCAATGATCGCCACATTGCGGATATCGTGCCTAAAATGCTCTACCACTCTCTCTGCCACAGGATTTTCCTTGATTCTATATATAGAAGTGCCTAACCAAGAGAAGCCGGTATTCGTTTCTTTTTTGCCTTTTAAAGCGGCAAGTGAAACAAAATGCAGAAAATAATGCTCAATTAATACCATGACTGTCACAAACAGGCGTATTTTTGTGTCATATGGAGCAAGAGCTATACCCGTGAATAGCCAGTTGCCGATACAGCGTTTTCCAGAAGGTTTTTCAAAAAATGGCTCTTACATTAACATCTCGATTTCATGAAGATTTTTTACTTCGTTCTGTTTGCCACATACCTATTTCCGATCACAGTTGTCCAGGCGCAGAATCCTTCGACTAGCTCCGGCTCTTCGAAATTTCTTATAGAGTATCAATGGCCGAAAAATGAAGAAACCGACGTTCCGCAAAGAACAACATTTGTTATCCGCCCGACGAAAGCTTTTATGACAGGCCGCTCGGCGAATGATTTCGCTTTTGACGTCCGGGGCTCATTAAGCGGATGGCATTCGGGAAGGGTTCTGATTTCCGATGATGCACAAACGATCATCTTCAAACCCGATCAGCCTTTCGGACTGAGCGAAAGTGTCCGCGTACAATTCAATATGCCCGGAGTTGAGAATTTTACTCCTCTATCTTACACATTTCACACGACCGATTTGAGCGAGATCGATCGAGGGAAGATCCTCTACCGTTTCTATCAGGATGAGCAGGCGGAGAATGAACAGGCAGCTTCTGGGGCTCTGGAGAATCAGGATACAATTGCTTCTCCGCGCGACAGCATACATATCGATCTTCCGCTTAATCCGGTGATCGATACCGTTTCTAATACGGCGGCCGGAAACATTTTTTTTACTGCAACGCGCGGTTTTCCGTCACCATCTTCCTATCTGGCAACCATTGACGATACCGGACGGATCTTGATCGATAGCAATGTCGCAGGCGGTTGCGGAAATTTCAAGATGGAGAGTGACGGCACGCTAACCTATTTCAAGCAAACTTCAGCTCCGCAAGGTGGAATCTTCAATGGCTTCTATGTGCATGTCGATAGGAATATGCGCCTGATCGATACCTTTCAGTGCGTCGGATTCGATTGCGATCTTCACGATTTTCATTTGATGAGGAATGGTCATGCCATCCTTGTTGCATACGTTCCGAGAATCCATGTCGATCTTACCCAACTGCCCGGAGCACCGGCCTGCGCGAAAACCGAAGATACGGTCTTCGATGCCGTCATTCAGGAACTCGATGCCAGCAAGAATCTTGTCATGCAGTGGAATAGCAAGGATCATCTCCTTATCACCGAAGCAACCCCGGATATTAATCTCTGCGGTACGAAGCTCGATTATTGTCACATTAATACGGCCGAGATCGATTCGACCGATGGCAATATGATCGCCTCGTTCAGGCACATGGAAGAAATCACTAAGATCAATTGGAGTACGGGCGAGACGATCTGGCGTTGGGGCGGGAAGCACAATATGTTCACCTTCAGCGGACCGAACCCGGATGATACCTTGAAATTTTCCCATCAGCACGATCCTGCAAGACTCGATAATAAGCACATCACGGTCTGGGATAATGGCAACTTGCGTCCTCGCGACACGACCATCGGCGGAAAGGATACTATCGTCAATAAGCCGTTCTCGCGAGCGGTGGAATATCTCGTCGATGAGGTTAATCATACGGCAACAGTTACCTGGGACTTCAGAAATGTACCCTTTTCCGTCGCGGCAGGAAATGTGCAGCGTCTGGGCAATGGCAATACCTTCATGAGCATGGGACTGGTATCGGGCCCGAGCCCCGATGGCGGACGACCGAGCATCATTGAGGTGAATCCTCAAAATCAGATTGTCTTTCAAGCTTCGTTCGCCAATAATTCCTTTATCTATCGTGCATACCGATTTGAACTCACGCCTTCGGCGGTTAAGCAAACCGGAACTGCAAGCTCATTCGGCGTAACCGGTATCTATCCGAATCCTGCGCAGCAAACCACAACCCTGGCATTCACCGTAAAAGAACCCGGATGGATGCAGATCGATCTTGCCGATATCCTTGGCAAGAATCGTCGGAGCATAAGGGAAAAAATATCATCGGCTGGAGCCTACACTTCTGAGTTTGATATCCATGATCTTCCTGCGGGCACATACTACTGCAGACTTTCACAACACGGGAATGTTGTCGTGAAAATGCTGGTCGTGCAGAAATAGAATCTGCCGATCGGATCAGGTTTTACTATGAGGAAGGAGTGCAGTCCGCTGCTCTCTTTGGGTGATTGAACACATCTGACCCCGGATGTTATTACTGCAATTATGAGATACAGATATGTACTTCTCCTACTCTCGATATTCTTATCCTCGGCGCGTGCTCAAGTATCGATACCCGGATCCGTTCGTGATTTGATCGTTTATCAATCGCCGGAAAACGGAGAAACGTGCGTCCCTGCACAAACCACGTTAATCGTTCGTCCGAATGCTTCGACTCTTCGCGCTCATGGATCTCATGACTTCCTCTTCACTGCCCGCGGTACATCGAGCGGCTTACATGAGGGATCTGTTGTGATTTCTGACGATCATGAAACCGTGATCTTCAAGCCATATAAGCCTTTCGATCTTGGCGAAAAAGTTGATGTCGAATTACAGATTTCCGGAGAAGTAGCGGCATTGCCCTTTACCTACACTTTCTCCATCGCATCAATGAGCCGAAATGAGCAGACGTATTGGCTTGCCATCCTTCGAGAGAATGAAGAAGAAGAAAATAGGAATTCGACTGATCGATCCCTGCAGGACAATTTGAGCGATACTGCAGGATTCCCCGCGATCACGATCGATACGTTAGCATCGGAAAAAGTGGCACCCGGAGATATTTTTATGGCGCCGAATGGATTCGGAGCCGGATTCATCACAGCCGTCGATAATACCGGCTATCCAAACTTCGAACGCAGAATTCTTCCACTCGGCTGCGAGAATTTCAGGCCGTGGCCGAATAACAGGGTATCCTATTTCCGAATCGACCAGGTCGGCAGTGACGGGACTGCAGTCGGACAAATAATTCTGCTCGACGAAAGCTACAATCTCATCGATAGCTTTCAATGCGGTAACGGATATATCGCCAATGACCACGAGTTTCAGCTACTACCGAACGGCCATGCGCTGCTGATCGCTTATGATGTTCGAGACACGGATATGCGAATCGTTACGGGTGATTCCAACGCCGTAGCGCATGCGAAGGTGATCGGCGGAGTTATTCAGGAACTCGATCTGCAAAAGAATGTCATCTTTCAGTGGAGAACCTGGGATCATTTTAAGATCACCGATGCAACACATATTCCATCCTTGAAAACCGTAATAATGCTGGACTATGCTCATTTGAATTCTGTTGATCTCGATACCGATGGTAATATCCTCGCTTCCTTCCGCTCTATGGATGAGATCACGAAGATCAATCGGACGAACGGAAAGATCGTTTGGCGAATGGGTGGAAAAAATAATTATTTTACCTTCCTTGGCGATACGATGCAATTCTCGCATCAACATGATGTTCGTCGTATCTCAAAACTGCGGATCACCATGATGGACAACGGAAACTACCATACATCCATCTGGGGAAACGGAACCCTCCATGATACGTCTTATTCGCGAGCCGTTGAATACCGGATCGATGAAGGAAGCCTTACGGCGAAGCTTGTCTGGCAATATCGCGACATCCCCTATGCAAGTGCTGCCGGGAATGTGCAAAGGCTGGCGAACGGAAATACCTTTATCGGTTTGGGAGTCTCCAATCGACCGAATGCTATCGAAGTTACACCCAGTGGAGAAAAAGTATTTCAGCTCTCTCTTCCGCTAGGAACATATAACTATCGAACGTTCCGATTCGAGGAGTTAGAGCCGATTCTCGCAGTGCCGTCCGGCGACGATAATACGCCGGAGTCGCTCAGTATTCATCCGAATCCTGCAGGCGACGAGGTTAACATTTCATATTTATCCCAAGGATCGGGACAGATGCACATCGAACTCGCCGACGTTCTCGGTCATGTTGTCAGAAGTGCTGTGAGTACTGCGGAAGAAGCCGGAAAACTCTCACAAACATTTGACATTCGTGGCCTTCCGGCCGGAACATATTATTGCAGGCTCAGACAACATGGCGCCTTGATCGCCAGGAAGTTAGTAGTACACAGATAGCCCCAAACCTTGGCAGCAGAGTCTTATGGATTCAATTAAATCGATCGTTCGAATGTTCTAAGATACGATGACCTTTTACGTACATTATGCGGTATCTTTGTATTAGTCTCGTGTTCCTGTTTTTCTCCTCGAGTTCTCATGCTCAGAGTCATTCTGTTGCCATGAGCAATTCCAATCATAGTATAATTTATCAATCTCCTGCCGATGGAGAGACGTATGTTCCTGCCAAGTCTAGTCTGATCATTCGGCTGGAGAAGTCAGCCGTGGTCGGCCATACTGCTTCCGATTTCTCATTTTTAGTTCGCGGTGAGACAAGCGGCACGCACACAGGATCGGTATACATTTCCGATGATAATGCGACCATACTCTTCGAGCCAGTTCAACCCTTCGCCCTGGGAGAGCGAGTCGAGACTACATTCAAAATTCTGAATAACGAATCGTTCAGTCCGGTTTCGTATTCTTTCCGGGTTACGCAAATCAGCGACGAGCGCCGAGAGGAAATGCTCCAGCGTGCATTCGAATCGCTTAAGAGTGACGCAGTGCCGCAAGATATCCAGAGCGACTCGGCCACCTTTCCTGTGATGACAATAGATACGATTACCCCTGACAAACTTGCTCCCGGCAGTATCTTCTTTACTCCGGAAGGTAATAGTGTAGGAACAAAATTTGCATTTATTGCTATTGCCGATAATACTGGGAAGCCGGAATTCAGCCGTCAGATCCTTCCGATCGGCTGCGAAAATTTTCGAGTCTGGCCGAACAACAAACTGTCCTACTTCCGAGTGGACCGCGTGCTTGCCGGCGGACTTGCCCTGGAAGGGAAAACCCTCCTGATGGATACGGAATTCGTTGTGATCGATAGTTTCGATTGCGGCAACGGCTTCCTTTCCGAGTCTCATGAATTCCAGCTTCTCCCGAACGGGCATGCGCTCGTCATCGCTTATGACGTGCGGGATACGGATATGAGAATAGTATTGGGAGATACGAATGCCCTTCCAAACGTCCAAGTCATTGGAAGCATCATCCAAGAACTCGATCTCCAGAAGAAGGTCATTCTTCAATGGAGATCCTGGGATCACTTTAAGATCACCGACGTGACGCATACGAATCTCAAGAACTCAAATATTATTGACTACACTCACCTGAATTCCGTCGAAGCCGATATTGACGGCAATCTTATTGCTTCCTTCCGAAGCATGGATGAAGCTACAAAGATCAATCGCACCAATGCGAAAACGATATGGCGATGGGGCGGAAAGAATAATTACTTTACGTTTCTCGGAGATACACTGCAATTCTCACACCAGCACGATGTGCGGCGTATCGCCAGTGGGAATATCACCATGTGGGATAATGGCAATAACCATACATCTGTCTGGGGAGATGGCAGCATGCATGACACGGCGTTCTCGCGCGCCATCGAATACGAACTTGACGAAAGCAATTTGACTGCGAAAGCCGTGTGGGAATATACCGATGTTCCCTTCAGCAGCGCAGCAGGAAATGTTCAGCGTCTGCCGAACGGCAATACCTTCATCGGACTCGGTTTCGTGAACGCGCCGAATGCCATGGAGATCACTCCAAGCGGAGAAAAAGTCTTTCAGCTCTCCATGCCGATCGGGACGTTCAACTATCGAACATTCCGATTTGTCTTCCCGCAGTCTACTTCATCTGTCGGCAGCAAATCCCCTCTTGCTGATCTTGAACTCGAAAGCATCTCGCCAAATCCGGCTTCGACTCAAATAACCGTTCGGCTCACTTCAGCCGATCCGGGAAATGTTATTCTCGAACTCGTCGATGTCATAGGTCACTCAGTTCGCCTGGCAGAGCGGCAGATTCCGGCAGAAGGAGTTTATTCTATGGTTCTTGATGTTCGCTCAGTGCCTGAGGGAATGTATTTTTGCAGATTATCCCAAGGCGGAAAGATCCTAATTCGTCCCGTCATTATCCGAAGATAGAATTAATTATTGACCTTGTAACCACGATGCGCACTCCTCTACTTCTTCTGGCCGCGACACTCATCGTCACAACGTGTTTGCAAGCACAAGTTCCTGCGTCGAACCGCGGAGCAGCACAAATCATCTATCAATTCCCAAAAGACGGCGACTCCAACATTCAGCCGGGCACCACGCTGATCGTTCATCCGGCGAATTTCCACTCCTCCTCTGCTTCATCACAAGACTTAGTATTCGAGGTCAAGGGCGAACAAAGCGGCAGTCACGAAGGGAAGATCGAAATTTCCGATGATGGAGAAACGATACTTTTCACACCTACGAATCCGTTCTCAAGAGGAGAGGCCGTGCACGTTCTGTTCCGAATCCGGGAGACTGAGACTCCTGTCTCCTACACATTTCATATTGATTTATTACCGATCGAACAGAAGGCCTATTGGAAAAACTATTTCGAGGAAAAATGCGAACAGGAATGTGAGGCATTCCGCGAAAAGAACGCGGCGCCACAACAAGAGACACAAGGAATGCCCCTAGACACATTTCCATGGTACTTCCCGGTTTCGACGATCGATGTGAATTCATCGGGATCATCCGACGGTAATATTTTCCTGACTCCCGTAGGCTCGAACCTTACCACGCAATTTGCCTTCCTGGATATGGTCAATTCCGCCGGCACGCCCGTGTTTTGGCGTGAGCTCGCCGGCAGATCGTCAGGCACGGCAGATTTCAAAGTACTGCCGAACAATAATGCCGTCTTCCCTATTGCCGTCAAGGGTGTCGGAGGCAGTCTCGGTGTCGGAACATTCTATGAAATGAACTCTCATTACGTCCTTGTTGATAGTTTCAAATGCGGCAACGGAATATCGGCCGATATTCATGATTTTGAATTGTTGCCGAACGGTCATGCCCTGCTTATGGCATACGACCCTGTACAGGTCGGGCCTTCTATCATCAATGATAATGTGATTCAGGAGATCGACTCTGCCAAACATGTCGTGTTCCAGTGGAGAGCTCTCGATCATTTTGCCGTCGGAGATGCTACGCATGAGGATACAACGGCACTACAGATAGATTTTGCCCATCTGAATTCTATCCAGACTGATACTGATGGAAATATCCTGGCTTCCTTCCGCCATCTCGATGAAGTTGCAAAGATCGATCGCAAGACCGGTAACATCATTTGGCATTGGGGTGGCAAACATAATCAATTCACATTTGTCGGCGATACGTTGCAGTTTTCCCACCAACATGATGCCCGGCGGATTGCGAACGGACATATTACGATGTTCGATAATGGCAACTACCACTCTATTCTCTTTGAGGATAACCCGATCGTTGCTCCGAGCTCGAGAGTTGTCGAGTACGATCTCGATGTGGCCAAGCACACGGCAACTACAGTCTGGCAATACAAATCAATTCCATTCAGCAATTTTGCCGGTAACGTCCAACGATTGCCGAATGGCAATACCTTCGTAGGGCTGGGTAATCTGAGTTCACCCTCGGCTATGGAAATTACTCCCTCTAATGAAGTGGTGTTCCAGCTCTCTATTCCGTATCAGGCAATTAGTTACCGGGCATATAAGTACCAATGGCCGGTCAGCGATGCTAGCGTCATACCGACAACGGCCCATGCTCTGAATATTAATGGCATCTACCCCAGCCCGGCTTCGAAATCAACAACTGTATGCTTCTCAACTTCTTCTGTTGGGGTGGCGCGAATCGAGCTTGTCAATGTGCTCGGACAAATGGTGATTTCCTCAAACCAAACGATCTCCAGTCCCGGAAGCCAAACGTTTAGCATGGAACTCCGGACTCTTCCGGCCGGCCTGTATTATTGCCGCATCTCCCAAAACGGCTACTCAGCCGTGAGGCCAATTGTCATCCAGCAGTGACAGCAATCAAAAAACTCCCCCAAATTCGAATCAGTAGTGCATAAGTAGACCAAAAATGTAATTTTTAAGTATTTTTACGTTGGCTGAAATGTAAAATAGAGGCGAATTAAGCATATTATTCGCTGAACTAAGTCCGAATACTCGGCGTTGCATTTCTGGAGTTGTTTTTTCTTTTGCATTTCCTTTCACACACAGATAGCACCTATGAAACGATTCACTCTCGTTTTGGTGGTAATGTTTCTTTCGCTAATTGCCACGAATATTTTTTCTCAATACGCTGCGCCTCGCTCGACCACACTGCGTAATGCCGTAGCTTTTGTTTTTCCAAAAGACGGAGATCTCTATGTTCCGACCAGATCTACGATCGCCTTCCGCCTCGCGCCGAACGCTTTCGTTGGAGCTGCGCCCTCCGATTTTTCTTTTTCTGTTGGCGGCGAACAAAGCGGACTGCATTCAGGAAAAGTTGTGATCGCGGATGACGGACAGACGGTCATCTTCAAGCCCGATGCTCCATTCGCCTTAAATGAGGTTGTACATGTATCCGCTACGGTAACTTCGTCCGAGAATATTACTCCGTTTACGTACAGTTTTCGGACGACTGAGATGAGCGATGCCACGCGAGATGAAGTCCTCTATGAGATCCAGCAGCGTGAGCAGGTTGAAAACACTGAAGGTACCGGAGGCGCTCCAACGAACAATGACCAACCCATGTCTCATTGTGTCACTGATTCACTTCCCTGTTTTCTTTTCGTAGATTCGGTTTCGAATCCTTCGCAGGGAGATATCTTCTTTACTGCGACCAATCTTTATACGAACGCATATTCCTTCATCGGCATACTCAGCAATACCGGTGCTCCGGAATATTATCATGACGTTCCACGTGGCTGCGAGAATTTCAAGGTCTTGGGAGATAACACCGTCTCGTATTTCGCGCAGACCTCGTTTCCCAAGAGCGGCGTCATTACAGGCGAGATCGAACGCATGGATGAGAACGGTACGATCATAAAGACGTATCAATGCGGCAACGGTTATACGACCGATT
>JAUZOQ010000051.1 GCA_030706385.1 Bacteroidota bacterium
CATCCCTGATAGTTGCCACCGGAGGAAAAGATATCTCCGCCACCGCCAAGGCCAACGCTGATATCACTCCAGTTTTGGCCGCCATCGTTGGTTTGTTGAAGTCCTTCGAAGCTTCCGTCGAAACTCACCGAAAGGGCGACAACATCTTTCCAGTTCTTCGGATCGATTCCAAGATGAACTCTGCGCATTTGGGCAAATGCTCCGGGTGTCACATCATTCCAGGAAGCTCCGCCATCTTGCGAGATCCAGACTCCGTGGCTTGGCATGGCAACGTAGATCATATCGCTGCTATTCAATCGGCCATAAGCAATATCCGTCACATCGCCGGGCGGAAGTCCGCCGGCAGCTTTTCTCCAGGTTGCTCCGGCATCATCGGAGATGTAGAAACCGCCACCCGAACCTGCGCCTGCTGCGTATATAGTAGAAGTCCGATTGGGATTGATCACGATCGTGCTGAATGCGCCGACTGTTGCGAGGCCGCTGGATTTCCAGGTTGCTCCGGCATCGGTTGTCTTCAAAATTCCGGCGCCGAAGAATGCTCCGATGCCTTTGGAATATTCACCTGTTCCGGCATAAAGGACTTTCGGATTCGAAGGATCGATGGCAAGTGCTCCCATAGCAAGCGAGATTGCGTTATCCATTGTCGGATGCCAGGAATCGCCGCCATTGACGGTTTTCCAGACGCCGCCATTGGCAGCTCCGAGATAAGCGATGTTGGGATCGGTCGGATCGGTTACGATAGTATTGACTCTTCCGGAATGTGCTCCGATACCTTGTTCAATATTGATAGGACCGACATTGATCCAACTTGCATCGGCCTGAGCAGCCATTATGGATTCGGCTCCGCTGCCTTTCCGCTTTTGCAAGTACTCGTTCTTCAGAGCTTCCTTGCGGTTCATGGCCTTCAGCCATGCATCCTGAGGAATATATCCGAGTCCGGTAGTGCGGCGGCCATAGAACCATCTCAGATAGTCTTCGGCATGATCTTCTCTGGGCTCTTCGGCCGGATCTTTCAGCCATTGAGCCAGAAGATTCTCTGGAAGGATCGCAGCACAGGCAATCAGTGAAAGTACTGCAAAAAGTATCGGTTTAATGTGTTTCATTGCGTATAGAATACCTGAAAATACTATTATGAATGTGGCACAAACTCTAACGGATTTTTCCAGAGATTAGCTTCCACTCCGCCCTGGGCCGAGGCCAGCTGTTCCATCTCGCGCCAAATGCCTTGGCAGGGGAAGGAATTCTCTTCCAATGCCGCTCCCATGATGACGGAGTCGAACCGAGGTTCCAGACGGGCAAGCAGCATCAGCTCCTTAAATGAATAAACACCACCGAGTAAAGAAAGGCGCACGCCGGCCTTTTCGGCAAGCTCGGCAACTTCCTGGAGTTGTGAAACCGGAAGTGTCCGTTGCTCCGGAGGCAGAGTGATGCAAACCCGGATGAGTCCGTCATTCTTGAGACGATCGAGAATATCCGGAGTCACCGATTCCAAAGGAAGCGAGACGACGATCTTCTGCCTGCTGAAATCATGGATGCAACCGCTTAAGAATTCATCACTTGCATAGCAGGTGAGGAAGAGCCGGTAGATTCCGGATTGCAGGATCTGCTTGACAATAGTCCGATCTTCAGGTAAGGAAAGAAGCGATATCTGGACGGGAATATCGACGGCCAGTCGAATGCGATCGATGAGTTCGAGCATGCTGTAATCCCATGTATCTTCGAAGATCAGGTGCAGTGCTTTCGCATTCTCTTTGCGGAGAAGGCGAGCCCGATCTTCGGGTTTATCATAGTGAAGATCGGCCGGTGAATCTCCGGAATAGGAGATATCGCCAATACACCTACCATCTTTAATTGTGATGGATGGGATAATTAATAACATTCTTTAAAATATGTGCACAACTCAGTCTGAAAAGCAATATTTTTGCGGCTTCAAAGCCACATTGATGAAACAATCACAGCGTCGAAATGATTATATAGCTGTATAATTTTTCAGGATATTCATGTACTTATCGAAACTCGAACTCATCGGTTTTAAGTCTTTCGCCAACCGGACTCTTCTGAAGTTCGATTCCGGCATGACCTCTATCGTCGGCCCGAACGGCTGCGGAAAGACGAATGTCGTCGATGCCATTCGCTGGGCCTTGGGCGAGCAGAAGGCGGGTACGTTGCGCTCCGATGTGATGGAGAATGTGATCTTCAATGGCTCGCGGACGCGCAAACCGCTCGGCATGTCGGAAGTATCGCTGACGATCGAGAATACGAAAGGCATCCTGCCCACTGAATACTCCGAAGTTACGATCACTCGTCGCCTCTTCCGTTCGGGAGAATCGGAATATCTGCTCAATAAAGCTCAGTGCCGATTGAAGGATATCGTCGAGCTTTTCATGGATACCGGAATGGGCGCCAATGCCTATTCGGTGATCGAGTTGAAAATGATCGAGACGATCCTTAGCGATCGCACCGAAGAACGGAGAAAACTTTTCGAAGAAGCGGCCGGAGTAACCAAGTACAAAGCACGCCGCAAAGAAGCGCTTCGCCGATTGGATCAGGTTACGGCCGATCTTGAAAAGATCGACTCGATCATCAAAGAAGTAACGAAGAACGTTGCCTCGCTCGAACGCCAGGCCGAAAAAGCCGAACGCTACAATGAGCTATCGGCAACACTTCGGACTTCCGAGATCGATCTCATGGAAAGGGAATACTCTTCCAATCACGAGAAGCTTGCTCCGCTTCGCGAAGTGCTGAAGAAGCATGAAGAATCCAGGTCTCATCTGGCAACTGAGCTTGCAAAATTCGAATCGCTGATCGATCTTATTAATAAGGAAGAGCAGGAGATCGAAGATCAGCTCCGCATATCGGAGCGGACTCTGAAAGAGAAGAACGAAACATTCGGAAGACTTCGTGAAACGATCGTCGGCACGGAGGAGCGCATCATCTCATTAGGCGCACAGTTCGATGGAGCGCAAAAGGATATCGAGCGTCTCGAAACCGATAGCAAAGTTCTTGCTGAAACACTTCTCCAGCATTCCACCGCAATCGGAGGATTGGAAGCCGATGCAGAGTCGCAGTCGCAACTGAAAGAGACGGCGCTCGCCGGATATAATGAAGCTCGTGCAATTTTAGATGCCAAGCATTCGGGATTCCAGACGGCGCAACGGGAGGTGAGTGCTTTGCTTGATGAGCGCAACGAACTCTCATCCGGCGCGGCGCAGGCCAAGGCGCGAATTGAAGAGCTGGCACGGCGCTCGGAAAATATCGGCACGGAAGAGCAACGTCTTCTCGCTCACGAGAACGAGTTAAAGGCAAATGAAACGTCTTGTTCGATCGATCATGAGAAAGCATTGCGGGCTCTTGCCGATTCTGAACAGATCCGCCGCGAAGCTCAGCAGCAACGCGAGGCTTTGAAATCGAAGATCGATGTACTGCAAAGCAAATCCTTTGGTCTGCAGAAAGAGATCGGTCAGCATTTATCTAAGATCGAATTCCTGACAAGTCTTGTCGAGCGTTCTCTCGGCACAAGCGAAGGTGCTGAATTCCTGATGAAGAATCACGGCTGGTCGAAATCCGGTGGACCGATCACGGTGCTCGATGCCATCAGCACAACTCCTGAGTATCGCGTTGCGATCGAAAATGCTCTGGGCGAAGCAGGGCAGTACTTCATTGCCGCCACTCGCGCAGAAGCGATGAATGCTATCGAATCGCTGAGGCATTCTCAAAAGGGCAAAGCGACTTTCATTTGTTTAGACGAGATTCCCGCAGCTCGCGGTGAGTCGGGCGATCGTTCTGCATTGCGGGTTACGACATACGACGGCAGGTATAGCAATCTCTATTCACTTCTTCTCGGCTCCACTGCAACGGCGCAAGGTTTGCCCGAAGCATTCGAACTCCTCAAGGCCGGAGCGGATATTGAGAAGGTTGTGACGCTTGACGGAGAAGTCGTTACCCGCAGCGGAATTTTGCGCGGCGGTTCGAAAAAGAATTCCGAAGGATCGCTCATCGGTAAGCAGCAGCAGATCGCCGAGCTTGAGAGCAAAGCGAACGTATTGAAAGAACAGGTCGAGGCTATCGATCGCGAGATCGGCGAGGCGAATGCCGAGTATCAGAAAACTCGTCTGGAAGATTTCGAAAAGAAATTACAGGAAGCCCAGCAGCATTTCCGCAATGCCGAGAGAAGCCTCGAGCAAGTGACCTACGAGTTGAAGCGCACGACGGAACAGCGCACAGCCATTGCAAAAGAAAAGCAGGAGCTTGCAGTCCGCAATGCAGAGCTGTCCCGTCAGCTCGAAGAGATCGCTCCGGCTCTGGAAGAACTCGAAGAAAAGTATCAGACGGCGAACCAACTCCTTGCTCAGGCACAATCGGAAGTTGTCAGCGCCGAGCAGACTCTTGCGAGTGCTTCGCAAGTCTATACCGATGCGCAAGTTCGTGCTGCCGAGGCGCAATCATTGCTTGATCGCACTCGCTCCGAGATCACCCGCCTTGAAAGTGAAATTGCTGCCGGCAAACTCTTGCTCCAGGAGAAGCAAGCCGATTGCCAGCGATTCACAACGGAGAAGACTTCGAATGAAGGAAAGATCGTTGAGCTGAAAGCAATGCTCACAGCACTAGAATCGGAGATCGGACTTTCAGAGACGCAGCATCAGGCCGTACTCGAGCAGAAGAAAGAGAAGCAGCAGCTTGCGCAGAAATACCGTGACGGTTTGCGCGAACAACGGCAGGAGCATGAGAAGACGATCAGCGCCACCCACGAGCTTGAATTGAAGATTCAGGAGATCGAATCGAAGATCGCAAATATCCTTCTTCGTGCCCGCGAAGAATTCCAACTTGAGGGGATCGAGATCAAGGAATATGCCGAAGATGATTCGTTCAGCTTCGCCGATGCGCGCGAGAAGATCCAACAGCTTAAGCAATCGATCCGCAATCTCGGAAATGTCAATCAGCTTGCCTACGAAGAATTCACACGCGAAAAGGAGCGGCAGGAATTCCTGACCACCCAACGCAAGGATCTTTCCGATGCGCAATCCACTCTGATGGAGACGATCGAAGAGATCAATACAACGGCAACGAATAAATTCCTTGAGACTTTTGCTCAAGTGCAAATTTATTTCCAGGATATCTTCCGGTCACTCTTTACTGAAGGTGATGAATGCGAACTGAAATTAGAAGAAGGCGATCCGCTCGAAGCACAGATCGAGATCATTGCCCGGCCTCGCGGCAAGAAGCCTCACGGAATCGAATCATTATCCGGTGGTGAGAAAACCATGACGGCTATTGCACTGCTTTTTGCGATCTATCTGGTTAAGCCAAGTCCATTCTGCATATTAGATGAAGTCGATGCTCCGCTCGACGATGCAAATATCGATCGCTTCCTCCAGCTTGTCAAGCGCTTCACCAAAGACACGCAGTTCATCGTCGTCACGCATAACAAGCGCACGATGGCAGCAGCCGATGCGCTTTACGGAGTCACGCAGGAAGAAGATGGTATCTCGAAGATCGTTAGTGTGCGCCTAAAGAAGGAGCAGTTGGCGAAGGCTGCGTAATTGTCTGAACCGGGATTTGGGGAGATTATTGGATTAAGATGAGTTGATCCGCCTTCACGAACGGAGACCAATTTCAGATTGAGGGGTGCCATCTGCTATTCGCGCGCTACCCCGATTATTCAGGTTGCAAATGAAGACTACTCCATACTTCGAAAATAGCGTTAGAAGTAGAAGATCGTATCTCAAGACTGAATGGATCGAATACGTGATTGCAAATCCGGAGTCTATGGATGTGCAATCTGATGGACGGATCCGTCATTGGGCATATATAGAGGAACTTGGAAAATATTTACGGGTTATTACTCTTGACGACGGAGAAACCGTACTGAATGCTTTTCCCGACCGCGACTATCAAAGGACCGAATTATGAAATTTGATTATTATCCGGATACCGATTCTCTTTACATTGAGCTTTCCGACAAACATGTCGAGGACTCTCATGAAGTTGCACCGAATATTGTTTTTGATTATGATGCCGAGGGTAACGTCGTTGGGATTGATGTGTACCAGTATGCCAGCAAGTTTATAGATCTCAACTCTCTTGAGGTGCACTCAGTCCCTCGCCTTATTGCAGCGTAGTGCCGGCTCGTTTTCAGGAGCGCTCTCGAAAAATACTTCTGTTCCCCATCAATCTTCATCCGCGGGATAATCGCCGCGGCGATTGCGTGTCCTTTTGATGTCTTACAATTCTTTCATGGATACAAATAAGCTCTGCAAGGCATGCGCAGTATGCCCTTACGAAAGCAAAATCACTCACGTATGTCCGTTCGTAGAGGGGCTTCCGGGGAATTGCGGGAGCGTGCCGTTTGCCGTCGGTTGCTGGAATGTGAGATAGGTGTGATCGGATAATCCTTTTTCGTACTCGGCAAGCAGGCGCATGCCTTCATTAGGTTTGATACGGTCGGATTTTATCGCTTCGTTGATCTGCTCTTTGAGGTTGCGCACCAGTTCTTTCGGATGGTATTGCGTATACTCTAAAACCTGAGCAATGGAATTTCCATCGATCGTCTCTTCGATATAGAATCCCGTTTCTTCATCCGGATCCAAAAAGATATGCGCTTCATTGACGCGTCCGAAAAGATTATGCAGATCGCCCATGATATCCTGATACGCACCGGTCATGAAGATGCCGATGAAGTATGGCTCTCCCGGAGTGAGCGGATGAAGTGGAAGTGTTTTGCGGATGTCGCGGATATCGGCGAACTTGCTGATCTTGCCGTCGGAGTCGCAGGTTATATCGACAAGCGTTCCGTGCACGGTCGGCGGTTCGTTCAGACGGTGGATCGGAAGAATAGGGAAGATCTGCCCTAACGCCCAATGATCGAGCAGGCTTTGAAAGACGGAAAAATTGCAGAGATATTGATCAGCCAGATGCGGAGCAAGCTCGGCAATTTCTTCAGGAATGACGTCGTCGTTATCGGGATCATCGGCACTGAGCTTGTAATACTCCGAGATCTCTTCGATGATATGCCAATAGAATGTTTCGATCTTCGCCTTCGTCAGTAGATCTAAGATCCCAAGATCGAATGCATTTTGCGATTCCTCTTTGATCTGCAATGCATCGTGCAATGCCACGCGGGGATTGACGAGCATATTCTCCTTGACTTCGACAAGCTGCTTGACCCACTTATGATCTTTCGGAGAAACGGTAAGATCGTAGGCTGCCTTCGTTTTTTCGATCGCTCCGAAAACCTGAACGACAAGAACGGAGTGATGCGCAACAATGGCGCGGCCGGATTCGGAAACGATATGCGGGTGCGAGACTCCTTCTTCGTCGCAAACATCCATGATGTTATAGACGCAATCGGAGCAATACTCTTCAAGCGTGTAATTTGTCGATGAATGAAAGAGCGAGCGGCTGCCATCGTAATCGACGCCAAGTCCGCCGCCAATATCGATGTAGTTCAACTCTTCGAAGCCCATCTTCTTGAGCTTTGCAAAATAGCGTGTCGCTTCGCGTGTCGCCTTCTTTATCGACTGAATATCGGGGATCTGCGAGCCAATGTGAAAATGCACCATCTTCAGGATGTTCATCGCATTCACAGAGCGCAGATATTCGACGGCTTCCATGAGATCCATCGTCGAAAGTCCGAACTTTGCGGATTCGCCGCCGGAAGTTGCCCAGATGCCGCTCGATTTCGCTGCAAGGCGGACGCGGATGCCGATCCAGGGTTCGACTCCGATCTCGCGGGCATTCTGCACGATGGATTTGATCTCCTCAAGCTTCTCGGCGATCATGATCACTTTTTTCCCGAGCCTGATGCCGTTCAGCCCGGTGCGGATGAAGGCATTATCTTTATAGCCGTTGCAGATGATCAGCGCCTCGGGATTCTTATGAGTTGCCAGGGCAGCGAATAGCTCGGGTTTCGAGCCTGCTTCCAAGCCGTAATTAAACGGCCGGCCGGCATCTTCGATCTCATCGATGACTTCGCGAAGCTGGTTTACTTTGATGGGAAAGACTCCGAAATACTTGCCGCCATATTTCATTTCGGTGATGGCATCGCCAAAAGCGCGGTTCAGCCATTCGACTCTATCGCGAAGCAGATCCTGGAAGCGAAGAACGATAGGGAAGTTCAGCCCGCGATCGGGAGCTTCGCCGATGACTTGCATGATGTCGATCGTTGCGCCTTTCTCGCGCAGCGGCGAGATGGTAACGTTGCCGGCATCGTTAACCGAAAAATATCCTAAGCCCCAACGGTCAATATTGTAGGTGGAAATGGCATCTTCAACTGTCCAGTCCAGAGTTTCTGTCGTCATCAATCTTCAGTGTGGCAAAAAGTTGTAAGTATCGCGAACGTTGAGACCGTGCTAACAAGGATTCGCAGGAAATAACTTCGCCCGGGAAAGGCAAAATATGGGCGGGCGAATGCTGGGAAGTGCTCGTCGGCTGTTCACCTTTCCTCGCTTTTCTGAATCTTTCTTTTCCTACCATGTTACCTAATTCAACGAGTTGTCAATTAAGTTTAGTATCCGGATGAATCGGAAAGTAATTATCCTTCTCCTTTTTACCCTCGTCGGCAATTCCTACTGCCAGTCGAAAGACGCGGACTCGCTGCGATCTGAGACTCCTTCACTTTCTTCAAATCTTCTTTATTTCGAAGTAGGCGGCAATGCCGGTTACTTATCTATTAACTATGAACATGTATTGCTGGATCACTTTTCCTGCCGTCTTGGATTCGGAGGGCATCAGTTCGATATTGATAAGACAAGTACGTTCGCGGCTTCCGGGCCTGTGTTCGTAGCGCTATTGAATTATGTCATTGTTCGATATTTTTCCTATTTTGAAGTTGGGCTCGGAGCCGACATGTATTTTGACAAGAAATATCTTGGTAAGGATGCGTTCTTCCACCGCTTTTCCTATCTTATTCCAACGGGAAGAATCGGGGGAGCGCTGGCATCCGAAAGCGGAGGGGTTGCTTTCATTTTCGCCTATACTCCATTTTTCGATTTTCATCCCTTGGCTATGCGCTCATTTCTCTCGCTCGGAATAGGTCTGGCGTTTGACTGAAGATTTCTCCTGAATGGATGTGATTCTACTTAAGTAACTTC
Source organism: Bacteroidota bacterium (assembly GCA_030706385.1). GTDB lineage: Bacteria > Bacteroidota > Ignavibacteria > Palsa-1295 > Palsa-1295 > PALSA-1296. The sequence goes on from JAUZOQ010000051.1 coordinate 9,090, forward strand.
TTCTCTCCCCTCCTTCCGTATATTTGTGCAACTGAAAAACATTTTAAAATATTTTCTTGCATTCATCATCACTGCCGGAGCGCTTTATCTTGCGTTCCGCGGTCAGGATTTCGATGCAATCGGCAGGGAGCTTTCGCGAACAAGCATTTGGGCTCTGGTTCTCTCAGCGCTGTTTCAAATACTGGCGCATTTTGTTCGCGGCTGGAGATGGCAGTTCCTTCTGCGTCCGGTGAAGGAAAAGACGGGACTCTTTACGGCATTCAAAGCCGTGATGGCAGGATATGCGATGAATAATGTGATTCCTCGCTCCGGAGAGTTGATCCGTCCGGCAATGGCATCGGTAGAGGAGAAAATGCCATTTGCCGGAACACTTGCAACGATCATCGTCGAGAGAATTTTCGATGTGATCGCCCTCGGCCTGCTGTTTGTATTCTCATTTTTTAGTTACGAGAAGGAATTCCAATCTGCCTTTCCCGATCTTGCCGGAGCTAAACTCCCGCTGCTCATTATTATTTCGGCAGGACTCATCGTTTTCGTTGCCATCTTTATCAGCAAAGGCATTTCGCGTTTTTTCCTTGGACTTATTCATAAGATCTTTCCGAAAAAACTTGCCGATCCTCTTGCCCGTGCATTCGAAACATTCACCTCGGGTTTGCACGGACTCAAGCGCGACACCGCGCTTCCGATCATCTTAGGTACGGTCGGAGTTTGGGCCTGCTACACAGCTTCGACCTTTTGCGGCATCTATGCAATTCCCGGTTCGGGAATCGAAGCCATCGGATTGAAGGGGGCGATCGTCCTGCTCGCTCTGGCAGGAATTGCCATTACGATTCCGACGCCCGGTGGGACAGGCACGTATCACTACTTCATCAGCCAGGCGCTGATCTTATTTTTCGGAATCAGTCCTTCAACTGCAGTTGCATTCGCAACGGTTACGCATGCATCGAATTATATCGTCATCACGGTGATCGGCCTCTTCTTCATGTTCAGCGCCGGAGTCTCGCTGAAGACAGCAAAGAAGAAGGAAGAGGGAGGCGGGGCGTAGGGGATAAGGGGATTAGCTCGGTATTATCATCGTCATTGCGAACCGGGCTTCAGCCCGGTGAAGCAATCCCCTGAGGGATGGTCTACCCGCTCTCTTCATCACTCATTAAGACAAGAAAAGTAAGAACGATTGAGGCAAGCCTGAGGGGATTGCCGCGTCGGGCTAAAGCCCTCCTCGCAATGACAGGGAAAAATTCAGAGTCGCTCTATTGCAAACAAGAAGCCCCGCTCGGTTGAGCGGGGCTTCTGGTCCTTACGGTTGTGCATGTTACTTACATGGCTCGACGACTCTGACTGCGATGCGCCGGTTTTGCTTGCGGGCATCTTCGATCATCTTCGCCGTTACCTTCTTGCTCTTCTTCGGTTCGGGAATTACGGGCCTTGTCGATCCGTATCCGACCGTACGAGTAATATGCGCCGGATCTACTCCCTGATCGAGCAGCCATTTCTTCACGCGCTCCGCTCTGATCTCGGAGAGATACTGATTATGCTTGGCTTCGCCTTCTCCTGAAGCATGGCCTTCGATCTCGACTTTAAGATCGGGGCATTGCTCGACGAGAGCCTTGATATGATTCAATGTTTCCAATACTCCGGGCTGCGACATATCGAAGTTATCGGTATTGACGATAAAGAGTACGCCCGGGAAATTCGAAACCGTATTGACCTTCGGCGGAGGCGGACATCCATTCGGCGCAACGCCTGCAATAAGCGGACATTTATCGACTCCATCCTTGAAGCCATCGCCATCGGTATCCGGGTTGAGCGGATTGGTATGCGTGACGTGCAGCTCCTGTCCGTCCGATAATCCGTCGTTGTCCGTATCGGCTTTGAGCGGATCGGTATGCGTCGTATGAACTTCTTCACCGTCGGATAGTCCATCGCCATCGGTATCCGGTTTGATCGGATCGGTGTGATAGGTATTGACTTCTTCACCGTCGGTAAGGCCATCGCCATCGGTATCGGCTTTTGCCGGATCCGTGTGATAGGTGTTGATTTCCTGTCCGTCGGAAAGTCCATCGCCATCGCTATCGGCCTTCGTTGGATTCGTGGAATATTTATGGACTTCGTCGCCATCGGAGACACCGTCATCATCGGTATCGGTCTTGAGCGGATCGCTCTTGTAGGTATTGACTTCTTCTCCGTCTTTAAGTCCGTCACCATCGGAATCCGGATTGAGCGGATCGGTATGATAGGCTTTTACTTCCTGTCCGTCGGATAGTCCATCACCGTCGGAATCGGCATTGTTGGGATCGGTATGGTATTTAAATATCTCATCGTAATCGCTTAAGCCATCGCCATCCGTATCGGCTTTGAGCGGATCGGTGTGATACTTCAGGACTTCATCGCCATCCTTGATGCCATCGCCATCGGTATCTGGATTCCTGGGATCGGTGTGGTAGACTTCGCGTTCGGATTTATCGTTCAATCCGTCATGATCCTGATCGAGCTCTCCGAAAATATAGTAGCTGAATCCGAGCCCAAAGGTCAGGAATACATCGTTCTTATTTCCGTCTTTCAGTGCTCCGTTCGCTCCGGCATTTGGGCCACCGGTAAGGAATGCACTGTAGGCTTTCTCATCGAAATCATCAAGATACGACGTGCCCGGACTATGGAATAGGCCTTTACCGTTAAAGACAAAATAATCGCTGACATACATTTCGAATCCGATGCCGGCCGTCCATCCAACGGTGTTACGATCGTAACCGACAGCTCCGAGATAGGGCATGTCTCTATTTTGATCGACATTGGTTACTGAGAAGTTGAAGATCTCAAGTCCTCCAATAATGAAGGGCACGAAGGGCTGCATCGGAAAGAGGTTGATGCTTCCTAAGAATTCCCAGCCTCCGTGTCTGATCTTTGTTCGACTTTCTCGGGCAATGCCGCTTGGCGTGCCGTTGTAATTATTGGCTGCCGTTGCAGTGCCGGGAATCGGATAATCGGTCATTGATGCCGCTCCGAAATATCCCGGATATTTATTCATGTTGTCTTCCGTCAATCTCATTCTCATTTGTCCGCCATTATAGGACAATTGGAAAGAAAGCCAGTCGATGATATTCCATCGGGCGAAGAGATCTCCGGAGAACCAGAATTGGTTATCCGGAAGTGTGCCGTAAAGTTTATTGCCACCGGCATCAAAACCGAACGAGATACGACCACCCTGGCTTTGGGCCTGGGCGATCCGATCCGAACTAAATAGAGCGGCGGCGATGAATGCTATTGCTGCCACTTTCTTCAATAATGGGTGATTTTTCATAGATTTTGTGTAGATTTTGTTTCTTGGGGGAATCCATCACATCTGAGCACATACTGCTTACTTACGAATCAGTAGCAACTTAGGGGAAGATGGGGATACAAGTTGCTTGGGATGATACAACTTTTATGCCACGGGAGATTCCTTTTTTTTCAAGGAATTTGAAGATTATTTTTTCGCTCAGCCAACAAGAAATTAGGCACTTCTTTTGCGGAATCCGCTCGCTCACGTATCTTGAACCGTAAGCTGGCAGGATCGAAGCGAATCAGTGCCAGAACGGACTTGATAACAAGATAATTATCGTGTCGGAGACCAGAAATAAGCCCAGCGAAAATCCGGCAAGTCTCTTTTGCTCATGTATCAATTCATCATTTTCGCTAACTTCTTCGCTTGCGACTATATTTCTACCGGTCAAACCGAAATACAGCGCACCTACAATTGCCAGACAGCCAATAAGAAAACTTTCCAGAGATGAACGGAGGTGGGCGGCCGTATTACTCGTACTATGCGGAGGGGAAATAAAGAAAAAGTTGGCAAGAACGAGTAACGAAATTACCACTCCCAACACGAGGATTAAGCCTATCCGCTTATGCCAAAGATTGATCCGATTAGCAGAATCCTCATAGGTTGGGGAAGGTGCGCTTTGGTTTGATCTTGATATGGTAGTATCCATATTTGTTCTTTAGGAGAATGACGAAAAAGTAACCACTATTAATACTCATAAGATTCCACTAGTTTCTATTGTGAGGCGGAGTCTTTGCCAAACCTGTAGCTGATGCCTGCTCCGAAGGTTGTGAAGGCATCGTTCGAGCCGATCGGATAGTAATCGAGATGGTCGGTCATGGCGAGATGCAGTATGGTTTTCGCAGTTGCGGAAAATCTGCTATCGATCCGAAATTCAAATGCCAGCCCCAAGAGAATTCCGAATGCATCGTTCTTGAATGCCGGTATCGCAGGCAGTGGTGCGGCGCCATCGGCACTCTTCGTATTGAAGTGCACAAGTTCAGCGCCGAGGAATATCTCCGGCGTGAAGACTGCAGTGTAGATGGGGATGACCCCATACAGCTCTAAGCTCGTGTAGTCGGTGCGAAGTTCGGGTGGATAGCCGAGGCGTTCTTGCTCGTTCGGATCGAGTTTCATTTTCAATTCGCCTAAACTGAATGCAGCGCTTAATGAAAACCACGTGCCCATGTCATAATTAAGATAGAGATCTCCGCTGAAGGAAAGCGGGTGATTATTATAATCGCCTTGCAAGATATTGGCCAATCCGTCGATTCCGAGACTCCATGGATGTTCGCTCGTTTGAGCTGCCGATCTTCCTGCTGAAAAGACGATGAGGAGGGCGAGGGGCCAGTATTTGATCGAATTTTTCATAGAATAGCTACACGGAATCCCTTCGTGAAGTTCAAAAATACCACGGAATCGCATCAATTGCCATAAATACGGCATAAATCGGCAGTTTTCAGGACTTTGGGCGAACCGAACAGGCCTTTTTTCGGTTTAATGCCTTCCGAATTTTACGCGAATAACTTAAGTCAAAAAAGAAGGAATACATGCCGACAATTAACCAATTGGTGCGTTTGGGACGCGAAGAACTGATCTTCAAGAGCAAGTCACCCGCACTGAAGAACTCACCGCAGCGCCGTGGCGTCTGTACCCGAGTGTATACGACAACTCCGAAGAAGCCGAATTCGGCTATGAGAAAAGTTGCCCGCGTGAAGTTGACGAGCGGCATCGAAGTCACCGCCTATATTCCGGGCGAGGGACATAACCTTCAGGAGCATTCAATCGTCATGATCCGCGGCGGAAGAGTAAAAGATCTTCCCGGTGTTCGCTACCATATCATTCGCGGCACGCTCGATACACAGGGTGTTCAGAACCGTAAGCAGGCAAGATCGAAATACGGCGCGAAGAAGCCGAAATAATTTTATTTGGAGTCCGTTCCTTACCGAACGGATGGTGGTCGAAAGGCAATGGATCTTTTATAAGGTGCAGCCGATTCGACTCTTGTTAAACGCATCGATAAGCAGTTACTAAATGAGAAAACATACGTCTACGAAACGGCCGCGTACGCCGGATCCGAAATTTGGCGATACACTCGTCACACAGTTCGTCAATTCACTCATGTTCGATGGTAAGAAGGGCGTAGCCCAGCGCATCATGTATGATGCCATCGATATCATGGAAAAGAAATCTGGCCAGAACGGCCTTGAGCTTTTTAAGAAGGCCGTTGCCAATGCTGCGCCGGCTGTTGAAGTCCGCTCTCGCCGCGTCGGCGGAGCAACCTATCAGGTGCCGACGGAAGTCCGCCCGGAGCGCCGCAATGCACTTGCTCTACGCTGGCTCATTACTTATAGCCGCGCACGTGCAGAGAAATCGATGGCACAGCGTCTTGCTGCCGAGCTTCTTGCTGCCAGCAACAACGAAGGCACAACGATCAAGAAACGCGACGATACCCATCGCATGGCCGAAGCGAATAAAGCTTTTGCTCACTTCCGTTTCTAAGAGAGATCAGAATATCTTTTTGAAAAGCAGGCTTCGTTCGAAGCCTGCTTTTTTTTGTGTTAGTTTTTCGGTTTGATCGAAACCTCGCGAGGAAGGAAATGGAAGAAGAGGAATCCGATGATGGCCGCGCAGAACGATGCGAAGATAATGGCAAGCTTCGCCTGATCGTAAAATGCATCTCCGCCCGGGAAAGCAAGTTGAGCGATGAAGAGGGACATCGTAAATCCGATGCCGCATAAGATCGATGCGCCGAGAATGTGGCGCAATGTCACGCCTTCCGGAAAAACTGAGAGTCCAAGTTTTTTCGAGATAAGAGAAAACGAAAATATACCGATAGATTTGCCGAGCAATAGTCCGAAAAATATTCCGAGCGAAACAGGACCGGAGAATATCCCCGATAGCTGCGAGCCGTTAATAAGTATTCCTGCATTCGCTAAAGCAAAGAGCGGCATGATGGCGAATGCAACAATTTTCGAAAGTCCCGATCTGAATTTCTCATGATCTTCGGTGGGAAGGATAAGCCCCAGAATTACACCGGCAATAGTCGGATGCACTCCCGATTGCAGAATGAAATACCATAGCACGACTCCGCAACCCAGCAGAATACTCAGAGGTATTAGTTTCCATTTCTTTAAGATGTAGATGAGCGCAGCCGTACCTACTGCAAAGAGTAATTGCGGAAGCCGGACATCGTTAGCATAAAAGAAAGCGATGACAAGGACTGCACCGAGATCATCGGCAATGGCAAGGGCCGTTACGAATATCTTGATCCCAAGCGGAACGCGTTTTCCGAGAAGCGATATCACTCCGAGCGAGAACGCAATATCGGTTGCCATCGGAATTCCCCAGCCATGCGAAGCCTCGCCGCCGCCATTGAAGAGAAGATAGATCGCTGCTGGGAAAAGCATCCCACCAAAAGCTGCGATGACAGGCAGCGACGCTTTAACTCTCGTTGATAGCTGGCCGCTAGAGATCTCTCGCCTGATCTCCATTCCGACCGACAGAAAGAAGAGAGCCATCAGGCCATCGTTGATCCAATCGCGAACGGTAAGGGTTTTCGAATGAGCTTCGAGGAATAACGGATGACTGAGGATTCTTTCTGCTTGATCGGAGAATGAAGTATTGGCAATGACGAGTGCAACTGCAGCCGAGACAATCAGGATGATGCCGCCTGCTGCTTCCGTTCGGACAAATCGACGGAACTGCGATGCCAGCATTACTTATGCTTCAATTTCAAAGGATCGACGGTGATATCTTTTCCCGCACTTCCGCACTCTTCAGGACCATTCGGCGACTGGCCGTAATGGATCGTGATCTGCGGCTGCAATACAAAAAGTGAAATGCTATCGAGAGTTTTCACATAGAAAGAATAGTATTTCACCTTCACGGTATCGGGCGGATTCGACGGGCTTGGGCCATACGTCCTAAATGTTTTTGTCTCGCCGGCTCCGACATATTGCTGCGCCGTGAGGGGAACAAGGTATCCGTTCCGGACGCGCGAGTAGGTCAGGTAGAAAGTATCGCCTTCCGATCCGGTGTTCTTAATATCGAGACTATAGACAGGATAATACCCGGAGTCGAAGGGATCGAGCGGAACATCGACATTTTGAATGTCAATAGCATCCTTGACGGCAGTATCGGTATAGGACGTATCGATCACCATAGGAAATGAGTTTTTCTCTTTCGGCACGCAGCACGAAGAAAGAATGAAGAGCCCTATGCCGAGCGGAAGCAGGAAAGATCTACGATGCAGGTATGTCATTCGCTTTTTTTCGTTTGAATAGTGGGGCAAGCCAGGCAAATCCCAGCGCCCGCCTTTCTCTAAGAACACGTATCGTGAGAATTCCGCCCAGGATTCCGAGTAAAATATTTGCAGACCACATCCCGGAGAATGGGCTGATAAGGCCGCGATCGGCCAGTTTCTCGCCGCCGATGAGGAATGCCCAATACAAAATAAAGAATCCTATCGATAGTCCAACGCCCATTCCGATGCCGCCGCGTTTGGCCAAAGCTCCGAGCGGAGCGCCAAGAAAGATGAATATCAGGCATGCTGCAGGCAGGGCATACTTCTTATGGACCTCCACCAGATAACTATCGGAATCAAGCTGTGTGCCTGTGACTTGTGAGGCCTGCGACGGAATTTGAAAAAGATTCTGCCGAAAATTTGCAACGACCATGGGTTTACGAAGGCTATCGGCAATACTTGAATCAGGAATCGAAGCCTTCCGTGTATCGGTAATATTATCGGCAAAACCTTTCAAGAGGCCGGAGAGCACCACGGCCTGCTTACTGACTGCTGAATCGCGCTTGACCACGTACGTCATCAGATCGTGCGCCGAAAGTTCTCGGCCGCCACGTTCGGATTCGCCCTGGCGCATGAAATCGAAGCCCGAAGTTGGAATACGGACGGTATAGGTTTCGAAAACTCCGCGCCGGTAATCGTTGGGTTGGTTGTTAAAGAATTGATGAAGTTCTCCATTATGCAGCTTCAGCACGAGTTTTCGGAAATCCGGCGTGAAGCTGAGATTCGCCGTCTTTGCCGTTAGTACTCGAGTTTCATTTCCGGTAGAATGATCGTAGATCGTCACGCCTTCGAGATCGCTTGAATGCTCGGCAGTTTTTCGCGCAAGTATTGAGTATCCCGGGAGTGCATCTTCATCGCTGAACTCGCCGGCACGGATGATGAATGTAGGTTTCTTACGCTGAATATCGCTCATCATGTCCTTGGCCGCATGGTTGGCATCGGGAAGTACATCGTTATTGAATACAAGATCTGCATAGGCTAAAACAAGTCCAAGCACGAGCGCCGGGAAGAGCATTCGCATGAAGCTGACTCCGGAAGCTTTCATTGCCGTCATTTCATTCGAAGCGGCAAGAGAGCCGAACGCCATCAGGCTTGCAACCAGCGCTGCCATTGGCATTGCAAGCACGACCATCCAGGCAAGATTCAAACCGATGAGGCGGATGATCGTCCATACATCCAGACCTTTGCCCACGATCTTATCGATGAAGCGCATCAGGAATTGCAGAAGGAAGACGAACATGATAACGATGAAGGCGAGGAAGAACGGACCGATATGCGCAACAAGGATGTAACCCCATACACGGAATGACGTACGCCACCATTGGCGCTTTAGCGGATTGTATGTTTCTTGCTGCATCGCTCTTTTAACGAGAACATGCCGGGGAATGATTCATATTCTGCATGCGGCAGGATGCTTTATCTCTCAGACTTCTACGGACATACAAAGAATGGCTGACCGCTACTAGAGATACGAGTAGCGCAGCATCCCGGCACCAGAAATTGCCACGGCCTCTCGGAACGGCAATTTTGCCGATTCTGTTAAAATTTGTGGCTTTTTGCACTTAATAGTAAAGGAAGAACGCTATCGATAACTTGTGACAAATTAATAACTTCGGCTTTTCATAAGCCGGAATTAGAGGAATCGGCAATGAGCCGGCTTCTCACAAACTATTTGAAATAGTACATCTTCATCCGGCCGCCTACGGTTCGGATGAAGACGTTTGTCATCAGTTAACTTCTTCATTTACGAGCCGCTAGTGCAGAAAGCGTTTCCCTTTTTAAAGCAGTCGAACGCAGCTTTTACCGGATCGGACTTCAGTCCGCCACGGTAGAGCCGCGCCTGCTTTAGGGAGATCCGCCTTGCTCCGCTTGCCGCTCTCACTCTGGTTTTGCTCCTGGCTTCCTGTTCAGGATTGAAAAAATCTACTACCACCACTACTACCACTGACAAAGAGACTGTTCGATCGCCGAACGACACATCAAAGGTCGGCGCCGTCAGTACGATCGATTCGCTTACAGAATCTATCGGTAAAACCGTAGGGAAGGTTGGAGATTTTTTCAGTAATTTGCTTCCCGGCCATGGCGGAAAGGATAGCGTGATCGTAGTGCCGCCACAGAAAATCGATAATCCTGCAGCCAATCCTGCCGTGCCCCCTTCATCGGGAGGATTTCTTTCGACTCCTGTTCGAAGACAGATCGAATTCGATTCGCTCGGCAACGTCACAGTGCACGATCAAGTGCAAGGCGCCGATATCCATCAGCCGCAGACACAAACTCTTCAGGATTTCATTCGCGCCGAGCAGGAAGCCGCTTTGCGCAATTCTTATCATGATGCAGCGCAAAAGTATGTTAACACTTCTCCCGGAGCAGGTGCTAATGCTCCCGGCGCAGCAGGTCAGCAGAAGGGACCCGGAATCTTGAGTGATTACAGTTCGATCTCCATTCCTATTCCTCCATCGATCGTGCCGACGATCTTCGGCCGGCCTTCGATCAATCTTCGCGTCAACGGAGATGTTGCAATTCATCTTGCCTATCGCGATAACCAATTTCTTGCCACCACGGGCGCACTATTTCAAGGATCGGAAACGGGACTCGACTTCAAGCAGGAAGTGAATATGAATATCACCGGATCGGTCGGTGATAAGATCAAGATCAATACTGATTTCGGAAGCCTGCGGCAATTTTCTTTCGATAATATTTTCAAGTTAAGCTATCAGGGATTTCCTGAAGAGATCATTCAATCCATAGAGGCCGGAGATGTAACGCTTAAGACTCCTTCGAAATACATCGGCATTCAATCGGCTCTCTTCGGATTCAAAAGTGTCATGCGATTCGGCCCGCTGTACTTAACGGCTTTAGTCGCGCAGAAGAAAGGAGAGCATCAATCACGCTCCTTCGGCGGAGGACCGGGAAGTACGTCTGGTACCGATTACGTCATTCAGCCGGCGAACTATAGGCGCAATACATTCTTTGTCGACACGGCCTTCATTCCGAAATATGAAGTTTATTATGCGCAAGTACCAGCGAACCAGGGTGCAGTAGATGATAATAATACCGTAGTTGAAGGCACGCTTGAAGTATGGCGAAGTACGACAATTCAGGATGTAACTCGCAAAATGGGTAAGGCATGGTACGGTATTCCTGCTATCGGAAAAGATCAACTCTATGGCCCGAGCTATCATAATCCTCCTGCAACGAATACCGGTGGATCCTGGGAAGCAGGGCCCTTGCGACATCTCGATACGACTGCCTACACCTTCAACGTCCATACAGGCGTTCTGACACTTGCTCAGGAAGCTGCAGATAACGATATCATCGCCGTTAGCTACCAGACTGTCGGCGGAGGGCAGTACGGTGAACGCTCCTATGATACGAAAGATACCGATATCGTACTCAAGCTCATCAAGCCAAGGCTGCTTTATGAGAATTCCGGATTTCCGGAGTGGAAGATGATGCTGAAAAACTCATATTATGTCGGTGCGACGAATATCGATGAAAATAATTTCTCGGCCAAGGTCTCTTATATTTTTCCTACAGGTCAGCCATATGAGTATGTTCGTGGATTGCGCGGCCAGCCGCCTCTGCATGCAATAAGCGTGATGGGACTTGACCGATATAATAATTCGAATAACGGCATCAGAGTGCCGGATGGACTATTCGATATTTTCGCGGGCTCGCAAGTATCACCGATCCTCGATAAGCGTAATGGCACACTCATTTTTCCGTATCTCGAGCCGTTCGGAAAGCGCATTATCGACTATCACAACGAGCTCAAACGTCTCGATCCGACGTATCGCCCTGATTCGACATTCTATTTCCCTGATCTTTATACGAAGATCCCCGATTATTTTCGCTTTAATGCAAGCAAGAATACGCAGATATCCATAAGTGTCAGATACGCAGGCGGAACGTCATCGACAATTAATCTGAATGCATTTAACATTGTCGATGGCAGCGTTCGCGTCACAGCCGGCGGCAGGCAGCTTGTCGAAGGAGTGGATTACCGCGTCGATGTGAATGGCGGAACGATCACTCTTCTGAAGCCCGATCTCGCTACGGCCGGAGCGATCAATGTCGATTACGACGTCCATGATATTTTCACAACGTCCACAAAAAATCTTTTCGGCCTTCGCGGCGAAGTGCCGATCTTAGATCATGGGCTTATTGGGATGACGCTCATGAATTATTCGCTTCATATGCCGAGCATCAAAACTCGTCAAGGTGAAGAGCCGCTTTCCAATTGGATTCTTGGCGCCGACGCAGGATATAAATTCAGCCTGCCTTGGCTGACGAATGCGTTGAATGCTCTGCCGATCTTCAATCTGAAAGATAAATCCGAGTTCAATGTAAAGCTGGATGCGGCGGTCTCACTTCCGAATCCGAATACGCAGATCTCGCCAATGGCAGTGGATAATAATGCAAGCATCGCGTACCTTGATGATTTCGAAGGTGGGAAGACGGAGTTTCCACTCATGATGTCCTACGGTAGATGGGTGCATGCATCGCAGCCTGATGTGCCTCTCTACGATAGCAGGGGACTCTCTCCCGATGATATCAATAAGCGCAAATCGAAAACATGGTGGTACGAGCGTTATCCTCGCGATGTTCTTGTCACTGAGATCGAACCGAATAAGAGCTATACGCCTCCGGCTCCGACAGCGCAAGTACTGGATATCGTTTTCGATCCGAACAGGCGCAGCGGAGTGTATAATCCCACTCCCGATATTTCCGAATTGCCGGAGAATACCTGGGGCGGCTTGATGCAATGGAATCAGGGACTCAATGTGCAAGCTACCAACACCGATGCTATTCAGTTCTGGATGAAGATCGATGGAGAAACCGATCCGGGAATTGTGCCCAATGGAGTATTCCATTTTGATATGGGAAGAATATCGGAAGATGTGATCCCCGATGGAAAACTCGAGACCGAGGATATTAACGGAAACGGACGATACGATCCGGGCGAGGATATTGGTCTTGACGGATTTGCCGACGGAGATGAAAAGACGAAGTTTCCCGGAGCTGCGAATCCGGCAGATCCGAGTAACGACGATTACAGCTACGATATTAACCAGCAGAACTACGATAATATTAATGGTTCGGAAAATAACCAGAACGACGGATCGTATGGCCTTCATCCGGACACAGAAGATCTTGACGGTAACTCGACCTTAGATGTTGCCAATAATTATTACGAGTACGATGTGCCGATCAATCCGAACAATCCATTCATTATCGGTCAAAGCGGCAACGGTTGGTACCAGTATCGTATTCCGATCACAAGCTTCAGCCGAACAGTAGGCAGCCTCGACTCTTCGTTCTCAAGTATTTCGTATTATAGGATTTGGTTTTCGAATTTTTCGAAGAAAGTGCATTTACGCTTCAATGACATCGGTCTTGTCGGCAGCCAATGGACACGCGGTAAAGAAGGCCTCGATCCGGTCAATCCGACGTCCGATAAATCATTCGAGATCAATTACGTGAATATCGAGGATAATGCGAATCCTCCGACAAGTTACACCGGCCCTCCCGGAGCGCAGCGCGACCGGCTTGCCGGCGGAGCTACCGTTATTCTCGGCAATGAACAATCGATCGATCTGAAACTCAAGTGCGTGCCGACCGGCACGAAGCGTGAAGCAACGAGAATTTTTCCTTCGCCGAATGATCTGTTCAACTACCGGTCTATGGCTATCTGGGTTCATGGCGATGCAACTATGCCTGTGACGGTTACGGCCGATTCGAATCAAGTCTGGGTGTACTTCCGTTTCGGAACCGACCAATACAATTACTACGAGTACCGCCGTCCGCTTGCTCGTGACTGGCAGAACATCCATGTTGATTTCGGCACTCTCGCTGCTCTGAAAGCCACGAAGAAGACATACGAGCAGATCGTCACGCAGTCGCCAAATGACGGAGTGCCGGGTGCACTCTACAAGGTAGTCGGAAGCCCGACGATAACGAATGCTCCGTTCTTTACGCTCGGAGTCGATAACGAAGGAAGCGACAATTGCTTGACAACCGATGTATGGTGGGACGAATTACGCTTACTTGAAGCAAATGATAAAGTCGATTTCGCTCTGAATGGAACATTCCAGGCGAAGCTTGCAGAGTTCGGAACGGTTACCGGTTCGATCCTCAACGAAGGCCCGGATTTCCACCGGGTTGACGAGCGCTTCAACGCCAATCGTACTCGCAACTTCGGTTGGAATGTAACCGGTGAATTCCTGATGCAGAAAATACTGCCTGCATGGCTAGAGCGAGGGACGGTCTTTCCGCTTACGATCAGCCATTCGGAAACGATTCTCACTCCAAAATATGTCCCGAACACCGATGTTGAAGTAAACGCAGCCGTTCAGAAAATCCAGGATGCCGTCACTGCGGGCAATCTCACACAGGCCGAAGGGACGTCACTCATCGATTCGATCAGGCTTACGAACGAGACTTTGACCGTGCGCAATAGCATTGCTGCGACGGGGGTGAAATTCACATTCCCCGGAAGTTTTTTCTTACTGCCTGCATTCGTGAATCGCCTAACGTATGGCTTTGGATATGGAGAAGAGTTTACTCGCTCTCCACAGTACTTGTATAACCGTACATGGAGTTGGACCGGAAGTGTCGTATACGATCTTGCACAGATCCCCGTCGTCGCAGTTTCTCCTCTGACTTGGATAGGACCTGAGACTTTCGATATCGGAAGGTACTCGAATTACAAGATCAATTTCCTACCGCAGAGATTTACTATGGGTGTGAGTGCTACCCGTGGAAGGATGCATTATCTGAACCGCGTTTCAACACTGCAGTTTCCGCCTTTTTCGACACTTGAGGATACGCTTGATGTGCTTAACAGCAATATTCCGTTCATCAACCGGATATTCACAGCCACACGAGGATTCGGATTCACATGGAAGCTGACGGAGAATGGATTGCTTTCGCCGCAGATCGAATACCGTCTCGATGTTTCAAGTAATCTCGCTGCACTCGAAACCTATGCCGTTCCCAATAAGCCGGTATCCTTTGATTCTTTAGGTAATCCGCTCTACACATACGATTCAGCTTATATCTACCAGCGAACGTTCAAGGATATCATGGGAGATGTCTTTTTCAAGAATGGAGCCATCGCACATCTTGGTAATGACTATCTTGCACTGCAGCATTTCAGATTGACGACAAATCCAAGACTGCCCTGGATCTTCTGGCTTGATAAATTCATCAGGCCGATCTTTAGCTACAATGTTGACTATAAATGGACCGATGCGCAAACCGGTCAACAAAATTCCAAGACCGGAAGTTGGAATAATGTGATAACGACAGGACTCGAATTTAATTTACGAGAACTCGGTATTGGAATATTTGGCACCGATGCTGCGGCCGCGCCTGCAACCAGGGGGCGTCAAAGAGGGGAGTCGCAGAATATCCGAGGAGAAGAACCCAGGAGGCCGGGGCAAACCCCTGAACTTCCGACACAAGAAGGAGCGCCGAATACGCCGCCAGTAGATATGCAGCCGATGCGTCCGGGCATTCGCCGAGTAGGCGACGCTCCGCACAATGCTTCTCCGGGCACACGGCCTCCGCCACAACAGCCGCAGACTGCGACGAAGGAATCTCCGGCACAGACTGCTCCGATCGATACGTCGAAGGCGCATAGTCCGGGAATCGGAACGCGCGGAATAATCGATGATCTCTCAGTCAATGATACGCTTCTTGTTCCGAAAGCTCCTGCCGAGACTCCACCGGAAGAACTTGCCGATGAAGGCGGAATTACTGCACGTGATGTCGTCAAAGCATTGATCCAAAAACCATTCTTCGATTGGAACGGCACGAAATTTAATTTTATCGAGACGAACTACAGCCTTAACGGTGCCTTGCAGGGAGGCGGATCGGGAATAACGAACTTCCTGGCACGTGGTATTTTCTCGCCGGAAATGGATGAGAACGGCCCGTCTCGTGCGTACCAACTTGGCCTGATCACCGATCCGAGCGGTAGGCTGATCATCAAGTTCGTACCGCAATTCCCGTTCATTCAGTTCGGCGTGCGGCATGGGTTGCGGGCGGCGAATCCATATCCCATCGCACAGACCGTCGATATCACCGATGTCTTTACGCAGAAGAACACCTTCGAGCTTTCAACGAGCCGCCAGCTCTGGACGGGAGCAACGATCAACCTCAACTGGAAAACAGAATTTACCTATGATGAACGCGACCAGCTTCAGATATTAAAGGATGGAAGCATACAACCGATCTCCACTTCGAAGACGGGCGATGTATCACGAACATTCTTCTCCATTCCTCCGATCTTCGGCATATCC
>JAUZOQ010000052.1 GCA_030706385.1 Bacteroidota bacterium
ATAGGAACACTGCTCCATCTTCGGCATTCTTGAGAATATCATACTTCTCGAGATAGGTGAAGTGGTGGCATGCAATGAAGTTTGCCGAGTCGACGAGATAGGTCGAATCAATAGGCTTATCGGATACACGCAAATGCGAAACCGTCAGAGATCCCGATTTCTTCGAATCATAGACAAAATATCCCTGCACGAAATTGCCTGTCGTTTCGCCGATGATCTTGATCGAGTTCTTATTCGCGCTCACCGTTCCATCGGCTCCTAAGCCATAGAACAATCCTCTGAATTTGTGTTTCTTCTCCAGCGAGAATCCCGGGTTATAATCCAGGCTCGTATGGGTTACATCGTCATCGATGCCGATCGTGAAGTGATTCTTCGGAAGCTCCTTGCGCAACTCGTCAAAAATGCCTTTCACCATTGCAGGAGTGAACTCCTTCGAAGCAAGTCCGTATCTGCCGCCGCGAATTATCGGCATGTGGCCTGCTTGTGCCGTCCAGCTTTCGGCGAATGCCGTCACCGTATCCTGATATAACGGCTCACCGATGGCACCCGGCTCTTTGCAGCGATCGAGAACGGCAATTCTGCGCACCGATGACGGAATCACTCCGAGAAAATCTCCTACAGAAAACGGCCGGTACATCCGGACCGTCACAACTCCGACCTTCTCGCCTGCAGCATTAAGATAGTCGACTGTTTCACGAACTGCTCCTGCTCCCGAACCCATAATAATGATGATGCGATCTGCATCCCATGCTCCGTGATATTCATACGGATTATATTCTCTGCCCGTCAGATCATAGAGCCGCGCCATCATCTCCGAAACGATCGACGGAGTCTTCGCATAGAATGTGTTGCTTGCTTCGCGCCCCTGGAAGAAAACATCGGGATTTTGTGCCGTCCCGCGTACAAAGGGATGGACAGGATTCAATGCACGGTTTCTATGAGCTTCCACATAGGATTGGTCGATCATTTTTTCGATGATCACATCGCTAAGCGGTTCGATCTTGGTTAATTCATGTGATGTCCGGAATCCGTCGAATACATTCATGAAAGGAATACGCGCTTTCAGAGTCGCCGCATGAGCGATCATTGCCATATCCATCGCCTCTTGAGCATTACATCCGAACAGCATGGCAAATCCGGTCGAGCGCGCGGCCATGACATCGGAATGATCTCCGAAGATCGAGAGTGCATGCGTTGCCAAAGCCCTTGCAGCAATATGAAATACCGTCGGAGTGAGTTCTCCGGCGATCTTATACATATTCGGAATCATCAAGAGCAAACCCTGGCTCGATGTGAACGTCGAAGCAAGCGCTCCGCCCTGCAGCGCGCCATGGATCGTGCCGGCAGCCCCTGCCTCGCTTTGCATTTCGATGATCTTCGGCACCATGCCGAATATATTGTTCCTGCCTTTGCTTGCCCATTCGTCGCAGAGCTCTCCCATCGTTGAGGATGGAGTGATCGGATAGATCGCACAGATCTCGCTAAGTTTGTAGGCGACGAGTGCGGCAGCTTCATTGCCATCGACTACGGTAGTAGTAATTTTTGGAGTGTCCACGACACGAGGCTTGGATGGAATTGTCTCGACAAGCATAGATGTGCTGAGTTAGGTCAAGTTAATTATCACTGGATGCTGTCACTTACCGGGAAAAGCCCGGATTCTGACCATAGAGAACTTCAATTATTGTGCCACCCCCCAGAGACGCCGAATTTTGTGCCAGATTGCAGGAATAAGTAAGAATTCAGAAGGCAAGTGTAAATATTCTTTACGAAGCGTGCCAATAAAAACAAAGGCTTCCAGATGGATCGGAAGCCTTTCGAAAATGCCTTTTGAACTGCTCTCTCGGCTGTGAATAAATAATGACATCAACTGCCGGCGAATACCGATCCTATCGATCAGCATTGCGGCTGCAGTGCCATCACATGAATGTTTTTAGAATACAACTTCGGAAGTCTGCACACTGGCGACCCAGTCCACCGGCGTAGCCGTTCCACCTTGGTTAACTTTTATGTCAACGGTCCCTTGTGCTGAGCATGCGTTTGCCGGTCCGGCCGCGATAGCCACTGTCCAAGCGGGGACGACCGGAGGAAGCGGACCGATGATCCTGATGGTCGGTGCGCCAAGAAGCACAGCGCCACATCCGTCATAGGCATAGAGGGTTATATCCCAACCTCCGACCGGCATACCTGCGCCGCAACCCTGCGCTTTTCCGATGATCATAATGTGCAATGCCATCGCACCATTTGCCGGAATTGTAATTCTATTTGATCCTCCTACACCATCGAGGAACAGCGACTGCGCTCCGCCGCCAGGAGCGGTCTGATTACGCAAAACGAACACGGAAGTTTGAGCATCTCCTGCCCCGGGACCTCCGCCAAAACTTCCGCTTGCATGCGCCATCTGGCCGAAGTCTCTCGTCTGTCCCTGCCATCCTCCGGGTATCATGGAGAACTGTCCATTCGCGCGGTTCATGAGTCCACCCGAAATAACATTGTGCGTTGCCAGGCATGCACCCGCCGCTGCGATCGTTGCATTATCCCTGCCACCGCCGATGGCATCGTGCATCGCGCCAGCTGTATTGTCCTCTCCTCCGGCAATGGTAGCACCATCTCCGACTGCAGTATTATGGTCACCACCACCAACAGTCTGCGATGTGATGAAACCCATACCACCGCCTGCTACATTATTCCATCCGCCACCAACAGTTGCGTAATCGTTATTCGTCGTATTCTGCTGGCCACCACTAATTGTTGTAAATCCTGCGTTGGCAGTATTGAATTGGCCTCCGCCAATGTGTTGATGGCCTGTGGTGCCTAGCGTCAGGTTCTGCAATCCTCCACAAATGGAAGAATGAATATCAGTAGCAGTATTCTGCTCGCCACCTGCGATCACAGCACCATCGCCGAGTGCCTGATTGTGCTCTCCGCCGCCAACAGTTTGCGTTATACCGCCACCGCCGCCGGCAGTGTTATTTCTCCCACCGCCAACGAACGCCAAATCGCTAACCGCGCTATTCTTAACACCACCAACTACGACGGTACTCACCGCAGAGGCAGTGTTGCCAAAGAAGACAGCAGGTGCTCCGCAATTAGTCGGTTGACATTGTCCGACATCGACACCACCGCCTCCGACAAATGCACCGCAAGCATTTGCAGTGTTTGAAGCACCTCCGACGATCGACGAAAAATCACCGGAAGCGGTGTTGTTCCATCCGCCTAAGAGTGAGGCATAGCCGATCAGTGTTCCGACCGTGCCTACAGTATTTGAGGCGCCCCATCCTATCGTATTCGTATTCGGAACAGCATTATCGGCAGAGCACGGAGGAAGTCCGAGCGGTGAAAGAGCTTGCGCTGTATGCATCCCGCCGTCAGAGCTTGCGCTATGAAGCAAAATGCTATTATCGGCAGGATTGAAATCCATTTTGATTCCGTCACCTGTCGTGATATTGAGCTCAGCACCTTTCCCTTGGACCTTCTCTCCGTTAATGCTGATCGACCCAATATAATCGGTTCCCATCTTTGCCTTGGTAACCGAATTATCAGGTATGTTCAACGTATACGGAGCCGAAGCCAACTGCGTCAGCGGCCGCATCTCAGGACTTGCACCGACCTGTATTCCGATCCAGATCGGCTTGTTCATTGCCTTGAGTTCAGGAAGCGGCGAATCGCCCGAGCCGAGCATAGCTGTGAAGACGCCGCCGGTGACAGCAACCGTGTACCTACCCTGCCAGATCTTCGAAGTGCCCGAGGCATCTTCATAAAGAGAGGCAGTGATCGGGTAATTGCCGTCAGGTAAACGGACGCCGTTATGATCGCTAATGACTCCTTGGTAGCTCATGATCCGGGGAACATCGGATTGTCCCGATCCTGTCTGTTGTCCGAACGAGCGGCCAAAGGAGAGGATGGTGAAGAGTCCGATGCATACAAGAGCTGCCAGGCGCATAGTGCGATTACTCCCGGCCAGAGGAATATGTATCTTGGTATTCATTGTCGTATGTTGTGTATTTGATGTGAATTAAATACAGGGGCCGAGAGTTTTACACGCGTGCTGTGTGTTCACTTTCGACCTCCGTTTTTTGGTTAAGACGGCCAGTGCGCATAGAAGAACGCACAAGCATTACATGGGTTGGTAGGTCTCAGGCCTACCGACCCAAATTTTTTTATGAGCAGTTCCGGAGCATGGAACACGCTCCGAAAAGAAAAAGAAGAATGCACTGCGAGTCCGCCTTTTCGGGCTCCAACTCTCTACACGAGCGATTGGCCGAACTCCGCTTTGAAATGTAACTAATGGATGTGGGAAGCCGGGAAATCTGCAAAAACCGAATGCTTCCAAGTGCCGGGAAGATTACACTTCCATTCCCCTAACACCGGGTCTTACCCTTTTTAGATGACAGCACCTGGAGCATTCATCCCTGCAGGAAATGCTAACACACATTTCTACGGGAAGAACTGAACACTTGGATCAGCCCTCAATAGTATAATGCGACGAGAAGGCCCGATTGTGACGGGTCGATCGAATTATTTTAAAATAGTTTTTAAATCCTCAATTATTGGCAGGAATGGCCTATTTTCGGTTGGCAAGAATGGTCTTTATCCGAGTCCACACCCAGCCGGGAGGCAAGATCTGAATGCACTCGAAGATCTCTCCGGC
Source organism: Bacteroidota bacterium (assembly GCA_030706385.1). Taxonomy (GTDB): domain Bacteria; phylum Bacteroidota; class Ignavibacteria; order Palsa-1295; family Palsa-1295; genus PALSA-1296. The sequence continues at coordinate 4,649 of JAUZOQ010000052.1, forward strand.
ACCAAGCTTATTCATATCCAGTGATTTTTCGATCAACTTTGCCTTACGGCCGATCTTTGCGAGATCAAACTCGTTCTTCGTGACCAGACGAATAAGTTTGAAAAGGATGAAGCTCTGTTTGCAGTGTTTTTCGTTCAGATACTTGAACCGATATGAAGAGAGGGCCTCTTCCTGCTGCAGCAGAAGATCAAGCATGTTATCCTCCAATGCGACAAGGATGTTCAGAGTGAGGATGGCCACGTTGAACCCTCTTTTATCTCTGCGATAGGTAGGGAAATCCAGGAGCCTGCCTTTGAATTCTTTATTTCGCATTAAGTACGATTTCCTGAAAGGCGCGGCTTCCGTATCGGAAGTTCTCGCAGAATTCGACCGCATAACATACTGAATATGGAGTCCGAAGATCTGCCAGCGCTCCTGCAGATGAATGGGCAATGAGCTGAATCGCTCATGGGTCCGAACTTCCTGATAGATCGCATCTGCTTCGATGAATTTTGTTGTTTGCATCAGCAGAAGAAATTCATACTCCTTATATGAGAACCAAATATTCATTCCTTTATTGATATGCTTCTCGCAATAAGCCGCTGCCATCTTGCCATTCTCATAATCACGAAGCAGGATATAGTTCTCGAGCTTATAGAGTGCAAACTCCGCGAAGCGTGACGGAGGAGACATGTGCGGCTTGCTGAGCATATACTGTATTGCCTCATCGCAGGCCGCAGCAGATTTCGCGATCTCCCCTTCGACCTGATAGGAAATATAGAGCAGCCGGTAGTAAGAAATTCTTGCAAAGTATGTATCACCATTGGGCAAAAGCTTCTTCGCCTGCCGCACTGCCGTTCGCACTTCCGCTTTCAACTTTTCCGGTACGAAAAGAGACTTCGAGAAATGCAGCGTGATCGATTCTTCCAGTGCAGTGATCTGAGATTCATTGGCCAATAACCGAATCCTCGACTCATAAAGTCGTAGGTATTTCCGATACTCGCTTGCTTTTCCCGATTGCATTGCATCCTTGCGAAGCTCGTTGAGCAGAGCGATTGCAATCGTGTGAAATTCGTATTTATCCGCAAGTTTCAGGAGCCTCATCGCTAAACCGATTCCTCCCGATCTGCTTCCGGATGAGAGTAGAAATGAAATAAAGAAAAGATACTTATGCGCCTTATAGATCGCCTTAGCATATTCCGATAAGCCTGACTGTGCTATGCTAAGCGTGCCGATCCTGTTGATAGTAGTAGAAAGGTAGGAGGATTTCAGAGACTTGTATTTTGTCGGAGAAAAGCGCTCGCCGTAGATCCTTTTCGCTGCTTCCGAATCGCTTCGAACCGTATCCCGTATCATGAGCAAATGAAATTTTGCCGAGAGCTGACCTTCGCGGGAGGGATCAGGCCAGGCAACTACTGGGGCAGTCCCGGAGTCGTATCGCTCAATTATTCTTACAATATCACGAATATCCTGCAATTTCATCCGTACTGCGTGTAAGTTAACTACTTGTAAAGTAAGAAATTAGTAGATCGATAAGTTCCTAATGGTCATTATCATCTATAAAATTCAACGATTTAGCCATCTTACTTTTTTGGCTTTTCTCTTCACAATTTTTTGAAGCGTTCCGTGCATTTTTGCAGTGCTACTGGTAATTAACAAACTAATTCTAACCAAATGAAATCAGCCATCGCCCTTTTTTTATGTCTTGCATTTATCTCATGTCAGGAAATTTCGGCTCCGGTCGATCCGCAACAGACAAGAGCCGTACATTTTCGAGAGGATTCATACGCTACTGATTCTCTCTTCAGCGTAGAAAATTACACGCATGTTAATATCGGATCGGTAACGATCCGCCAGAGCGATAGCTCAAATGCATATATCAATGTAACCGATTCCGGCACGTATACGACTAGTATATCCGCTGCTCCGGTTTCGGTGATCATCAATAATCATGTGTTGGCGTATACGGCGCCTGTCTGGGTTCAGATCGATGAGCATACGTGGATTCATGCAACTTGGAGTTCAGATGTCGTTGTCGTCGATCGCAGCGAAGTGAACTAAGTTGGCCTACGGTAGAGATCGGGACATAGAAATAGAAAGGACTAGGATGATTATGAACACAACAATGACACAATTCCCGGAAAGCTTTGCCGGAGCCCGTTCGCTCCTTCGCAGAAAATTTAATACGGTCGGCCATACAACGATCGACGAGAGCATTCAATATGCGCAGACTGAATATTGGTCGCAGCATAAGCATATCTCGATTCGAGACGATAAGCAAGCCTTGGGGTGGTTCCTCAAGGTTGCACACCGATACATCTACAGGGAATTGGAAAGGGCCAAACGATTTGGCAACTTATCCGAAGCGATGCATCTGCTAACCTATTGCGATCCGGAATATAGTTTTATCTGTCAGGAATCTATTGACGTCCTTTCCCAGCACTCATCGAACCGAGGCGCCCCGATCTCCGTCAAATATGCACTGGGATTTTCACTGAAGGAAATTGCCGAAATGCATGATCTGTCATACACCCTGGTCAGGAAGAAACATGCCCGGGAAAAGCAAGTTCTTAGCGAAGGCTCTAAATATATTTTGGGGTAAATTCGTGCCTATTTTGCATTGCAGTGCATGTTTATTATGCTATTGAATAATTGATCTAAGGAATCCTACCTACTCTCACGAATCCCAGTCCTTATTAAGACTTTACATCGATAGCAAAAACCTGAAATCATTTCATGCGAATTTTCGTAATGTTGAAAATCGAGACAGGGAGTTCGCAGCGAAATGTCGAAATCGACCAGAGGCACATTCCCTCCACCCAATCCTGCCGCCGAGTATATCATCGTCGGATTTTCGTCGCTGCTTTTCCTTCTGGAAGCATTCTCCGGAGCAGCTGACGATCCTCTTTTTCGCTTCGGTGTTTGTCTGTTCGGCCTTGCTTCGGTTCTTGCAATGCGCGCCTTCGTTCGCCGATCGCATCGGTTGCTCGTTCGAATTCTGTTTGTCGTCTATGTATTGCCGGTGCTGTATCTGCTTTATCCTGTTGCGATCGGTATTTCGAAAAGTCTTCATATCGGCGAGTACGATGAAGTCCTCATATCGATAGATAAATATATCTTCGGTGGTATTGATCCGACCCGCTGGATCTTCGCTCATATTCACTTAGCTCCCGTCGTCGTAGAGTTACTGGAATATAGTTATTTCGCTCATTACCTCTATGCACTCATTCTTGGTACCGAGCTTTTTCTACGCAAGGATGAAGGCGAAGTTCTCGAATACCGAACGGCCATGGTCTATGCTGCAGTGATGTCCTTTGTGCTGAACATGATGATTCCCGCCATTGGTCCGCGATTTACATTGCATGAATTTGCGAATATCCAAACAGAGTTGCCGGGGCTATGGGGAGTCGATTGGATCCGTTCTCAAATAAATACAGGGGAAGGAATCACGCAGCAGATGACAAGCAGCGTGGCAACGCTGAAAGTTTTCCGCGATGCATTCCCAAGCGGACATACCATGCTTACCGTAGTGACACTTATCTATGCGTTCCGGACGAAGGCAATTGTCCGATGGATCTTGTTGCCGCTCGGAATAAGTCTCATCTGCTCTACGGTATTACTGAGGTATCATTATGTGATCGATGTGATCGGTGGAATTGCCTTCGCGCTCATTGCCGTGCTCAGCCTTCCCGCTGTGATGCGATTTTCTGCCAGATTGGAAAGCCGGCGCCAGCGATAGCTACCCTTATATATAGATGCATAATCCGCTCCCGGTGATAGACAAAATCTTCCTCTCGGTTTTCCAACTCTTTCAAAATTGTCTTTTTGTACCATCTCTCCGAGTTTTGTGTAAGTTTGCACACAGAGAGCTAATTAGTATTTCCCTTTCTTTCTTACACAAACTATGAAAACCATCATTAATTTATTCCTAAGTGCATGTTTTTTAATGCTTTGCGGCATCATCAAGGCACAGCCGGCAACAATGCTGCCGTTCCAGGATGGCGATGCAGTGGCAACATGTTTTTCGGGTAACAGCATGGGGCAAAATCTATCGATGCCTGTTATTGTCGTCATGAATATTCAAAATGCGAATATTAATGCTCCCATCGGAGCGAACTGGTCGTACGCCGGATTGCGACTTATGGATAACCAATGGGCTGCGCAACACATTGGAGAAGTATTCGGTATTGCAACAAGCAATAGCGGAGATATCTTTGTCACTGCTACGACCGTCTATGGCGGACCGACGGCGACCACCAACTACGCCTGGGGCACTCTTCCCGGAGCCGGGCCCGGAACGGTCTACAAGATCAATGGAATTACGGGAGCACCAAGTGTTTTCGCGAACTTGCCGAATACGAGCGCACCGGGGAAGCCCTATGCCGCTCTCGGAAATATTTGTTACGATGGCAAGCATAATCAATTCTTTGTCACCGATCTTGATGACGGAAAGATCTATCGCCTCGATGGCACCACCGGCGCGATCTTAAGTTCGTTCGATCCGTTCGCTCCGGACGGAGGAACACCGGGCTATTGTCCGCTTGGTGAAAGACTTTGGGGAATCGGATACTTTAACGATAGCGTCTACTTTTGCAGGTGGAATCAGGATGGAGGTAATACCGGCGGCTTAGCAAATCAGATCTGGTCTGTCGGCTTGAGCGGTACCGGAAATTTTGCCGGGCCGGAACATCTCGATTTCAATATTCCACCACTTGCCGGAAGCGGGTTCTCGCATCCTGTTTCGGATATTGAATTTTCACAAAGTGGAAATATGCTCCTTGCCGAACGCGTATGGTACGGGACGGCAGCAAGTCCGCTGCTTCCTACACCAAACCTCGGAGGTTGGGCGCATGCTGCACGACTTTTGGAATACCATCTTGTCGGAGGTACGTGGACAGCATTCCCGACTTCGAAATATCAGGTTGGTACATTCTATAATCAAACGAATTCTTCCGGAGGTTGCGATTACGGATTTAAGAGTTACGACGATAAAGCAAGAGCAGTCGCCGGATGCGATAGCACTGTTTGGGTTTCCGGAGATGCATTGCATTTTAATACTCCCGGACCGGATCCGGAGATCTATGGCTTCCAAGGATACCCGCAAGTTGCAGGGCCTGCTGCAAGTACTGCAGCGCTGAGTATGTTCATCGATGCTAATAACGTCACTAATGATGTAGATAAGAATGAGATCGGAGATATCGATATCTATAAACATTGCGGAGTGCAGGGATGCCTGCAGCATTCGATAGTCGCTAAACCTCTTGCCGGAAATGGCACAAAGGAATGCTGCTATCAATTAAAGATCACCGATAGCCTCGGAGGATATACTTCTCTCTCGGCTGAAGTCATGGATCCTCTGGTGATGATCACCGGAATCGGCACAACAGGTTTAGTCGGATGGGGAACGAGCAATACCGGAATGGTCGGTACCTGGACACCTCCGGGTGGCGTGATCCCGACGGGATCGACGAACGGACTCATCCTATGCCTAACAACACTCGGGCCTCCACCCATCGTCGTTGTCTTCACATGGTATGGCAAAGATGGAACACGTTGCGTCGATACGATGCGCTTCGATTGCGCACGAGTCCCTCCGCCGTTTCCACCTTGCGTAACGATCGATAGTTCGAAAGTGCTCTGTGCAACGACAGGACCGAACGGATCGACCTTTAGCTGGACGTTTACCTTTACGAATAACAGCCCGTTCAGCTGCCCGCCATACAATCAGCCGGCACAAAACCTTTCCATCTCTTCAGCAACGATGGGCGTTGTGGTGACGCCGGCCTCGCAGGCACTCGTTCCGCCCGTCGGATGCGCAGGAGTATCGGCACCGATCACGGTTTCCATAAGTGGAATGGATGCCATGCCGGGAGAAGCTGTTTGTATCGTCTTCCATTTACGCGGCGCACTTGTCGATTCGGCAGGAAACTGTGTATGGAGTTGTCCGTGCGATACAGTCTGCCTTACACTTCCGAAGTGTCATGATTGCTGCGATGGATTCAAGAAAGTGATTGCTCTTAATGGATTATCGCAAACGGCTACGACGAATTTGAACGTCGCGACCACTGCAGCTCCGGCACCGGTGATCAAAGCGACGGCAACGATTGTCAGCGCTGAGATCAAACGCAATCCGGGTTCGCATTGCGCTGCAACAGGATGGACTCCTGTGGCCGGATACTTCCTGACACCCGCTCCGACTTGGAGCGGCTTGCCTCTTGTGGCTCCGATGAGTCCGGCGCCGATGCAATTAGTTTACGGCACGAACCCAAGTGGAGTAAGCATGGCAGCTGCACCGCTTGCACTCGTGATGCACTTCCCTCCGCCGCCATCGAGCATCTATGGCTGCACCGATTCGCTGATGTTCTGCATTCGCTATTCGTTCACCGATACGAATTGCGTAACATGCGATACGGAAGTATGCTACTCGATGCTCAGAGGCGGAAAGATCGTCGTCGGTAATGGCGGCTCTGTTCCGGATACGCTGAATCTTGCAGTCGGACTTCCTATCGGTACAGAAAAAGGAACGCCGGTCATTCTTGATCCGAGTATTCCAAGATTCGGAAGTCTGAAGATGACGGATCAATCCACTGGCTCGCTTCTGATCTCTGTTCCGACACTGATTCCTCAAGGAGGAGTTGCGGAGAACGAGATCACCGTCGTCGGTATTGCACTCAAGGCTTCCTCCGGAGTCAGAGTTGCATCGCTTGGCGGTACGCCTGCAGTCGATGAAGTCGGACAAGTGAAAGCTACGATCGCTCCCGGCACGCAGAAATCTTTTGCCGTGATCTTCGATAATTACACGAAGCAGAATTCGTTCACGTGCGATCTCGGAGTGCAGTTCGTTCTTGCCGGAAATCCGAGAGATACTCTCGAAGCAGGTGAACGAATCACGGCACGAGTACCGGGAACACCGGGTGGAGATAGTCTCGATATCGATAAGGTTACTCCGCGCCCAAGTCACGTGACGACCTATGCGCTTCATCTATCGAATGGAAATAAGATGGCAAGCGCGATCGATAGAGTGATCGTCGGCGTAACCGGCCAGGCAACAATTCTTGCCGTCGGACCTTCGCAGGATTCGCAGAAGACCGTCATCTCCCTTGCCAAAGACCGCACCGGGCGTGACTACGTCTTCCAGCTCGCTACGGACGATCACATTCGTCTCTATGCCGGCGAATCATTCAGACCGATCTATCTGACAGTTGCCGATGGAAGCGGAAGGCCGACCGTGCTTCACTACAAGACGATCGATGCCGATAATAATGTTTTGACCGATGATTCTCTGATCCTGACCGATCCGCTTTCGATCGTGAAGAATCAGGATCCGGCCGGATCGAAACAGCCATCGGCATATCTGCTTCCGCCATTCCCGAATCCGGCAGCAACGATGACGTCAATCCAGGTGCATCTGGATAACTCCGATGTGATCACGATATCGGTTCACGATGCACTCGGAAAGGAAGTCGGACGTGTAGTGACAAACGAGCGAGTGAATTCCGGAGATAACGTCTTCGTATTCGGCACGAATGAGCTACCGAGTGGAACATACTTCGTGACGCTGACATCTTCATCGGGAAGCGATACGAAATCCTTCAGCGTCGTTCGCTAAGTCAAGCATTGAGAAGAAAAAAGCCGCAGCCAATTTGGCTGCGGCTTTTTTTATTGCAATGTGGGAAAACCATTGCACTCGGAAGAAACATGTTCAACCACACATCGCAGTATACAAAACACTGAGTAACTTACTCGCAATTCTCAGTAACCCGATCTTCTTAGTTCTGGATTATTTATCCCATGCCCTATTCATTGAAGTAAGAAAACTTGGCGTTAAGCTTCTGAGGTAGCACAAAAAATATTTTTCCTTCTGCTGTTTGAGCCGCCGCCGATTGTGGTCATACAGAAGCTTAAAATACGATGATGATAGTGGCATAGTTCTTGCCTAGAGAACTTTTGCCGCGTTCCACCTCGCTAAAATATTTCACGTTCAATTGACGTGACCAAAGATGAAAGACTTGTTATTATCGAAGCTCTCTCGAACTACAAGTTACTATCCCTGCGATTGCGAAATCGGGTAAAAGCAGAAAATCGGCGTTGATCTCAACGGCATATATGCAACAAGATCTGCAGGCAGATATCTATGCTAACCGCTCATTACGAATCAGCTTCCACTATTCGTACTGAGAGTATTTATTGCTTGATCGTTTAACACAACTAAAGTGTCGATGAAATTTTCCGTAAGGCTTTTTGCCGTTGTAATTCTTTTTTCTTCAACACGATCACTTGAGGCACAGAGCGCAAGCTCTATTCTAACGGTTGGTGAATCTGCGACCATCTCTCAACCTATCCGAATCTATAAAATCAGCGATCTCAGTTTTGGCGCCATCATTGCCGGGCCTGCGGGCGGGAATGTTCAGGTGCACGGTACCATGGGAAGCGTAACTGTTCCCTCTTCCGGCTCTCCGACTGTCACAACAACAACGAGCATCAGTTATCCCGGCGGAAGCGGACCTGCGAAGTATGGCGGAAGCCAAAGTACCGGCGCCGGATTTGCTGCGACTGCAACACCGCAGGTTGCATGCATGGTCGTTACCGGCGAACCTTCGCTTACCTATTCCATCTGTGTTTCGGGAGGGACATCAGTCTGTCATGCTACCCTACCGGGATGTATCATGAGCGTCGCGCTGGATGCGCCATGCGGGGGCGCCGTCAATTCGTCCGGAACATCAGGGACGATCCAAAGCAGCGGAGAAACAGGAACGGATAAGTTTACGATCGGAGGAACACTGACAGTCGGCTCGATGCAAGCAAGTGGATCCTATAGCGGAGCGTTCAGCGTCACGGTTGCATATAACTGATCGTTCGTCTCGCGCTGCTTGTGCGGAAGCAGATAATTGAAAATTGATTTTGCGTAATGCAATACCGGAAGTTTTTACGCCGGAGGCTACATCGTTTCGAAACACGAGGCCTGGCATTCGTGCCAGGCACATCAGATAGATGCGAACCCAGCAAGAAAATTTCCGATGGTCAGGCAGCAATGACTGATCGAAAGCGAACCAATCGATTCACGTTCGGGCGGATGCAAATCTGCCGGAGCTGGAGAGAAAAAGTCCGCTTTAAACAAACTCACCGAAGAGCTTCCACTCTCCGGCGAGGTATTTATAACTAACGTACTACGCCCTTGCGGGTAAAGTACATTTCGTTTAACACAAAAGATCAAACAAAAAATAGTATGAAAAATTCAATCAAGACACTCGCAGTGGTCGCCCTCTTGGCGATTGCGGGAAATGCGTTCGGGCAGACTTCAGCATCGGCATCTGCAACTGCAAATGCAACAATTATTTGTCCGATGACTCTGACTCAAGTAGCCGATCTTTATTTCGGCACGTTGATCAGCGGCGCTTCGGCCGGAACGTTCACCGTCAATGCAAATGGAACAAATGACGGCGGAACAGGCGGCGTATCGCTCTATCATGGTACGATGATCCACAACGAGCCATCTGCCGCACGGTTTATGGTCGGCGGACAGGGCGGATATCATTATCATGTCGATGGAACAGTGATCGATCCTTGGATGACGAACGGCAATACCGATCCTACACCGCTTGGACCAGGAACCGTCCTCTTCAATAGCGATGCAGCTGCAGATCCGATTCTTCCAGCAGGTGATGGATGCGTACAACAGCCACTGAACGTCGGCGGAACATACTCACTTCCGGCAAGTGCAACTCCGGGTACCTATACCAAGACATTCTATGTCACGGTTCATTACAACTAATAATCTTCATTAATTGCGGCCGGGAAATCCGGTTCTATAATGAAATCAATTAACTTAATAGTCGCGATCGGATTCTTGATCTCTACATCGGCCGTGCTTGACGCGCAGACCTCTGCAAGTGCAAGTGCCGTGGCGCATGCGCAGATCATCAGGCCGATCCATTTAACCTGGGAAAACCCGCTCGAATTCGGAACATTAATCCCTCCGACTTCGGGCACAGGTTATGCGACTATGGATGTGACCGGGATGGGTGCAAACTCCGTCACCGGTCACGGTGTCTGTCCGCTCACCCCAACCATGAGTGGCGGAGCAGGGAGGACCGATCTGGGACCGAACACTCCTTCGGCATGTACCTTTCTTGTCGAAGGTGAATCGAACTTCCTTTTCGGAGTCGATCTGCCGCCTCTGGAAGTGATCGTCATACCAATGCATCGCATCGGGCCCGGAACACCCGTGCTCGTGCTGGATAATTTCCAGACGAACTTAGCAGGCTCGGACCCTGCATTCGGTGCAGGAAGTGGTACCGGCCACGGGGGGACAGGGACGTTAACAGGCGGATATAAATATTTCGCCGTAGGCGCGCGCCTGACATTGCCGGCAGGGACTCCTCCGGGAGAATACTCCGGTCAATTTAATGTGCGCGTCTTTTACAACTAAAATTCTTAGTTGAGTTACAGGAGGCCGGCGGTCTTCTTTGCCTGAGAGCAGGATCAATGTTCTGCGAATGAACCTGTCCTGTTTCTTCAGAGGAACTGCCGCAGATCGAGCCGGTCTCATTTTTTCGTAAGGGCATATCTATGCCGGCGTCAATTCGACGCTGATAGAGAGCACATACGATATGCCCTTGCGAATTTTACCGGTATGAAACAAACATTCATATGTCCTGGAAGAGCGATATCATATTGGCAATCTCTATAGTCTTCATGTCTCTATCGACGGTGCGGGCACAAAGTTCTGCAACCGGTGATGCAACGGTACATGCAACTATCGTTGTCGATGATGGTAGCAGCCGCATCTTCATTCGGCATTCTCCTTTTTTCGGTTCGGAGCAATTGCGTCCGGCTTCAAGTGCCGGCTCAACGCCGGGTGGAGCATTGATGATAACCCGAATCACAGGAGATCATGTCACCATACGTGCGAAAGGCGAATCCGGATACGAAGTGAATGTCTCAGTCTCGTTATCGGGTGATCTGGAGTCTCCCGATGGCTTGCCTGCTAAGATCCGCGGAGATGTCTCGTATGCCGGCCCGGATGAAATAACGCGGACAAAATGGTCAAGCATCCAACGGCATTCACACGAAGAGATGAGATTCCGCGTGTTGGCAATGCCTCCCGAGCGGGTGCCTGCAAAGGGCGGACAGTATACCGGTTCCTTCAATGTCATCATGACTTATAACTAATTGGAAAGGAGCGCATCATCATCAGGAATGAATATAGCGGAGTAGGGAACAAGCTGAGAGTTGCAGCTCTTCTGTTACTCGTGCTCCTTCCCTCGGCCAAGATGTTCGCACAGTATTCCGAGTCCAAGAATCCTGCCTTCGATGCAATTATTTCAACAAGCGATCTGGCATCAACCGATTTCACCTTCGAGATTTCGGAACTTGCTCTGCTCCGATCAATGGGAACTGCCCATTCGATAAAATGCCTGAGGCTGAAGGATCTCGATTTCGGCAGGGCGTTCTGTGGAATCAGCGCCGGAACCGTTGTGATCGATCCGAACTCTGCCACTCCTCGAAAGTCCACGGGAGGAGTCATTCTTGACAATCGAAATACGGGGCATCCTGCAAACATTCTGCTGACGATCTACAACGAGAAGCACTGCAAGAACAACGATCATAGTTCGAACGATGACGACGAATCGGGCCGTTCGGAAGATGACGACGCAAAGACGAATGATAACCGCACCGGATTCCAACGGCATGGAGTGTGGAATTCGATCGCACTTCCCTCTTCATCGGCTCTTTCAATGACTCTCAACGGCACGTTGTACACGATGACGGTGGATAGCTATACCTTCATTCGCACAAAAGGAAATTTCTCCATCGGGGCAACCCTGCACGTCAAGGCAAATCAGACTGCCGGCGCGTATTCCGGTAACTTCACAATAACCCAAATGTGCGATTAAGATTTTTTTTATTATTACTTTCAATTATCCATGAGACCGATTCTAAAAACGATAGCACTTGGAGCGACAATTCTCCTCCTGACAATAACCGAATTCACAACCATCTATGCCCAAGGTGGAGCACTGATGGTGAATCCGAAACGATGTGTGTTCGAAGGCAACAAACGCAACGATGTTGTAACTCTCTATAATGACGGAGACGATACTTCGAGCTATGCGATCTCTTTCCGCCATTATGAAATGGGCCAGAACGGAGAATTCAAAGATATCGATTCGATCAAGACCGACGATCTATTCTGCGATCAAATGGTGAAGTTCTTCCCGCGTGAAGTCACACTTCCTCCCCATGGTGTGCAGACGATACGATTGCAACTGTTGAAGCCAAAAGATCTGGCGCCCGGCGAATACCGTTCGCATCTCTACTTTCGAAGCATTGAGCGTTCCAAAGCATTGGAGTATGTACGCCACGATACGGAGAAAACCATCACGCTAAATCTTAAAGCGATTTACGGATTGGCCATTCCTGTCATCGTCCGCCACAACACTACTCAACCAAAGATCACACTCAGCAACTTGACGCTTTCACCGGCCGATACCGAAGGCAACGCACTTCTTAGTGTCGATATCGGGCGCTCGGGAAGCGAATCATCGTACGGCGAATTCATCCTGAGCTATAAAGATGCGTCGACGAATGAAACGGAACTCACACGGGTGAAAGGAGTAGGGGTTTATGTTCCGCTTGAAATGCGGCGGTTTACGATGCGATTCAAAATGCCCGGAGTTGTGAGCCTTTCCACAGGCATATTGAAACTTGAGTATAAATCCATGACAGGGGAAGCAAAAGAATCTACGCTTGCGTTGGCCCAGATGTCACTGATGAAATAACACAGACCGATGCCTCCCAGATCAGAGATCCGGAGTCCGAAGTATGAAGTCAAACATGAGTTCACACTTTTGGCACCGGATTTCCGGTATCGGTATGTACACATTTGTCTCCGCATTATTCTTGTCCTGACCATTCTGCAACTGACACACTCGCAATCTTATTCTCAAAAAACTTCCGGAGTCTCCGACTTTGAGGAGACTCCGATCGAGATCTGGCATCGAAATATCGGGACGATACCCGGAAGCGCCGTGATCGATGGCAAGTTCGTCTATATTCAGCCGATCGATGTTTTTCATCTGGCAAAGATCCGTGCAGATATTTCCGACGATGGAAAAGTCATCAGCGGCTACTATATCGAAGAAGTGCGTATCTATACGATCGATCTCGGAAAACATCGTATTACCTATAAGGACGAGATCTATCCTATTGCAAAAGATCAGATCATAGAAACGGCTTCAGGGACCTTTCTTCGGTGCGATATCTTCGAGCAAGTGTTCAATCTCAAGTGCATATTCAATTTCAATAACCTGGCAGTCGAAGTGCAATCGGGCGAACCGCTTCCGGCAGAATCCGAAGCCGCTGCAGATAAGCAACGACAGCATCTGCAGAAATTCGATGACAGCTTTGTTCCCGATAAGCGATTCGGCTTGCAGCGTTCGCTTTTCTCCGTCGGAACGCTCGACTATCAAGCCGGTGGAAATTACATACAAACCAATAAGGCCGTACAATCGCAATACAATATCCTCTTCGGCGGCCAGTTGCTTGGCGGAGATTTCGATGCGGCTCTTGCAATGGCCCAGGGTGAGAAAATGAACTGGAAAAATGTTCCGTGGCAATGGCGAACGGGAATTGAGAATTCAAACCTCATCTCGCAGATCATCGTCGGCAAACGAGCAACATTCTCAAACCTGAGCCTGCCCGATTCCATGCTCGGTGTGCAGATCACAAATGCGAAGACCGGATACCAACCGTCATTTGCCAATTACACGATCTCCGATCGGACGGAGCCGAACTGGACAGTCGAATTGTATATCAACGACTTGCTCGTAAATTATGTAAAAGCCGATCAAACAGGGTATTACAAATTCGTTATTCCTCTTTCCTATGGATCGACAAATGTACTACTGAAATTTCACGGTCCTTACGGCGAAGTCCGCACCCAGACAGTGCAGCTTCGCATTCCCTATACCTTTCTTCCTCCCGGTAATATTGAGTATACAGCAACAGCAGGCACATCGTTGTATCATCCGGGTATCGATAACTCCATCGGCAAACTCGATCTTAAATTTGGTGTCAGCACGGCAATGACGGGAGGCGGAGGATTGCTCTATCAGCACGATGCAGATGGAAGAGCATCTTATAGTCCGTATGCAACATCTTCATTGCGCATTGCCGGAATGCTGCTTGGCGGAGAGTACTATCACGGCAGCGGCTACCGTGCTTCATTAAATATCACAAGCCTCGGAGGAATTTCCGTCGATGCCGAATATGACCGGCGTCTTTCGAATGGCCCGGCATTTGGCGGAGCAATGATCAGTGACCAGGCAAAACTGCAACTGAGTGCGCCGTTGCCAATCCTCTCCGGCTCACTCCGTCTGAGTGGAACGGATGTTCCGATGCGAAGCGATGTGAGCCTCGTCTCGCTCAGTGCGCAGACACTGATGAATATTTCCGGTGCATCGATCGATCTATCCGCCAATTACGGGCTCGAACGCCAGGCCTTCGCATTCCGTGACAACGGAACGCCTGCTACAGGAAGTGCCGGTATCTCGATGGCCATTCTTAATGGATTGTTCATTCATCCATCGGCAAGTCTGGATTATACTGAAGGCAAAGTCACCGATGTTCAGATCATGCTGACGAAGGCCTTCGCTTCGTTCGGTACACTAAGCATGACAGGAGGATATAGTTTTGCCACGCATGATAAACATCTTCAGGCGGATTTCCGGATGAACCTGCCCTTCGCTCAAGTTGGAGTTTCGGGTTCCGGAGGAACAGGCCAGCCATATCAGGGAAGCGGCTCCGTACAAGGATCGCTGGGGTTCGACATGCGCACGGGTTCCGTTATTCCTGCAAATCATCCCGAAGTCCGACGAGGCGGCTTAGTACTCGAGCCATTCCTCGATCTCAATAACAATGGCAGCCGCGAATCAAGCGAGCCGCTCGTTAAACACTTTGGATTTGAACAGGCCCCGGGAAAGGTCGATGAAGAATCCGATGGCCGCCTGCGGGTATCCGATATGGAGCCATATAGAAAATACACACTCAAGACTTCGTGCACTGAAGTAGAGAATATTTCTTGGGTACCGAAGTTCTCAAGTTTCGAGATCACACCCGGAGCAAATGGATATACGTGCATCCAAGTACCGGTTACCGTGGCGGGGCAGATCGAAGGCTACGTCTATGAATCTGCCCTCAAGCCGATGAAAGATAGGCCGCTCGGCGGCGCACGCATTAAGATCTGCCGCCGCGAATCGGATGACTCCTCCGAAGTACAATTGACGGAAGACCTGCTGTCGTATTCCAACGGCGAGTTTTACTATATGGGAATTACCCCTGGCAAGTACCGTGTATGTATCGACCCAAAACAATTGGCTGCCTTGCATTATAGCTGCGAACCTCCGTATATCGATTTCGAAGTATCGAACAAGGAAGAAGGCGATTCCAAGGAGGGATTGAATTTTATCCTCAAAGGCGGAGCGCCTCCGAGCCCAAGTGTGAACTCGATCACAAAGGCCTTGCGATAGTATCCGGACCTCTGCTTACAAAATCGGCGCGATCAGATCATCGATCCCGATCCTGTTGCTTCGATGTTCGATCGTATTGCAGGTGATGATCTCTGCTGCGCCTGCGCTAAGGAGATCATCGTAGGCGTTTCCGGCAAATATTCCATGCACTCCGATGCAGGTGGGTTTTCGCATTCCCGCTTTCCGGAGATGGCCGATCGTCTCGATCATCGTTCTCGCCGTTGAGATGATGTCATCGACAAGTACAGGTGTATGATCCTTATACATCTCAACATTCGGAACGGCAACATCGACATGGGTGTCGTCGAGCCGGGCTTTCGCGAGAATCACATACGGTGCATGAGCATTCACTGCGACAGATGAAACCCATTGTGCGCTTTCACTATCGGGACCGATAAGCAGAGGGTTATCGATGTGTTCTCTGATCCAATCCGAAATCTTATTGGCAGCATGAATAACTGTTGTCGGAATGGAGTAGATCTCTGTGAGTGAAGTTCGCCTGTGCAGGTGAGGATCGATCGTGATGAGCGAATCGACAAATTGCGAAAGCATCGCTGCAAAATACGTCGATGTTATTCCCTCGCCTTTTTGAAACCTTCGGTCTTGGCGCATATAGGCTAGATACGGAGCGACAAGACAGGTATGCGCAGCGCCCAAACCCTTAGCAGTCTTCGCAAGAAAATTAAGCGGCAAAAGCTTTTCATCAGGATAATCGAGTGAGCAAACGAGTATGACCTTCGTTCCTTTCACATCGTCATTGATCCGCACATAGGTTTCGCCGTCGGGAAATTTCCGAAGTTCCATTCGACCGATCGAACCGGCCGTATGCTTCGCTAATGCAGATGCAAGAATTTCGTTACCCGGAAGTGCAAGGAATATTTTCTCCATTGCTTACTCGATCGTGATGATATGATTGCCGGCTTTCAGGTAATCGTATGAATAGCGGAGTTCGCCCTCGGCCTCGGAATAAATGGTAAAGAGTGTTTGCCCCTTCTCGATCCTCTTTCCGATCGGAGCATCGAAATGGAGCCCTGCCGTCAAGATGAGCGGTGCTCCTGCAAGTTTTGCGATGCGCGCCAATTTGCGATTATCGATCGCTTTCACAATACCGCTTTTTTCCGACGTGATCTCCAGCTTATGCTTGCCGGGTTTCGGCTCGGTGAATCCGCCTTGAGCAATACAGATACGATGAAATTTTTCCCATGCTGCTCCGCTTTCAAGAATCGATCGTGCAGCCTCTCTTCCTTTCTTGCGTTCGCTGTGATTGACAAGCTCCAGTAATGCAGCAGCAAGCGTGATGGCACGCTCCTTCAGATCGAGTGGAGCATTGGACTCATTGCGAAGCACTGCAAGGACATCCATCGCCTCCAGAGCCGGGCCGATCCCTCTGCCGACTGGCTGCGAGCCATCGGTGATCAGCACTTCAAGAGTAAGGCCGATGGCATTGGCAACTGCTTTAAAATAATACTGAAGCTTCAATGCCTCTTTCATCGTCCGGACCTTTGCCGTTTCGCCGTAGGGAATTTCAATGATGACATGGGTCGATCCGGCAACAGCTTTCTTCGAAAGAACGGAGGCGATCATTTGTCCGGCGCTATCGATATCGAGTGCGCGTTCGATTCCGATCAAGATATCATCGGCAGGACTGAGGTTCGCCCTTCCTCCCCAGACAAGGCAGGCGCCTTCTTTCTCGACAACATGCATGATGTCATCGATAGAGAGATTGACGGGCGTCATCGTCTCCATCGTATCGGCCGTTCCCGAAGGAGAAGTAATTCCGCGCGATGAAGTCTTCGGGATCACTAATCCTGCTGCGGCAGCAATGGCAACGACGATGGGAGTCGTTCTATTTCCCGGCAATCCCCCAACGCAATGCTTATCGGCAATGATCTCTTTATTCCATCGGATGCGCTGGCCGATCCCTATCATTGCTTTTGTCAGCGAGATGATCTCATCGGTATCGAGATTATCTCCAGAGCATGCGGAAATAAAAGCTGCGAGTTCAATATTGGAATAGAGTCCGCGTGTCACATCGCTGATGATGCGCTTGAAGGCCGATTCATCCAAACGGTTGCGATACATTTTCGAACGGACATCGCTAAGTGAACCAAGAGGCTGCAAGTGCGAAAGGATAACGGGATCGCCATCGGAAATTCCGAGCCGCTCAAGAGCAACGAGTGAAAGACCGGCCTCTCCTTCCTTGATGAGATCGGAGTGCACGACATCGAGCGTTGCAACGATACTTCGATCTTCGTGGCTGACAACGATACGAGTCAGCGCACGAAAGCCTTCGGATTTGCAGACATGACAATCGGCTCGCATGAAAATAATATTCTCATTATAAGTATCGATGCCGAGCGATCGGACCGTCAGCATATGCGAATGCGCAGGTTCGAGTTTACCATCCATGGTGTATCTTGAAATGGATTAATGCAGAAGACGGCTACAATTATCACGCCATGCTATAAGTCCATGATATATAGTGGTTTATCTCCCAAAGGATGGGCATAACTATGAAGAATCTTGCACCAAACCGTTAAAAATTCTTACGAAAAAAATTGAAAAAATATTTTATTATATTTCAATAAGTTACGGAATTGGACTAAGGTTTCTTAAATAATAGATTTGTTTTTCGTCTGATTATTTCGTATATTTGTATTCAGAAGTTCATTCCAACAGTTTTCTATAGTGCTTTTGTCTGGATGGCAAACAGGCTGAAAATCCCGCCGGTAAGGGGAAAAGTATGGTTCGGAATGAGCTTTGGCGAGGACAGGGAGTAGGCAGTTTGCAGTAAGCAGTTTACAGTAGTCCGGCTTGGGGTAAGTCCTTTACTTCAGGAGATTCAATAGCAGAGGATAGTGATTAGTGGCCAGTGGCTAGACGTGTTGGCGCCTTCAATGGAGTCGACTGGTTCCAGTGGAACGGACTCTTAGTCCGTTCTGCGGAGCTGACTTCGTCGGACGGACTGAGAGTCCGTCCCACTGGAGAAAGTCCTCACGTCTACTCCGTCTGCTAACGACTAAAGACTAACGACTAACGACTACATCCCCCCTCGTCAGTTCATTGACAACTTGAAAATAAAAACCAGATAGGGCTTCGGATGAGTCCGAGGGATAGACGTATCCGTCAGACTCTTCCTGAACCCTATCATTGTGGTTTTTTGTTATACGCACCCCAAAATTAATTTCTTCACTTACTATACTACAACTATTATGCCTACATTTACACGTAATGCTTCAGCGAAATGGAATGGAACCGGAAAAGAAGGAAAGGGATGGGTCGCCGGAGAATCCAAAGCCCTCGATACGCAATATAACTGGAACAACCGTTTCGGCGAAGGCTCCGGTACCAATCCTGAAGAGCTTGTTGCTGCCGCTCACGCAGCCTGCTTTACGATGAAGCTTGCTTTCGTACTTGACGGCATGGGAGCAACGGCCGAAGAACTCAATACGACTTCAAAGGTCACAACCGATAAAGCTCCGGGTGATTGGACGATCACGAAGATCCATATCGTCACGACCGGAAAAGTACCTGGCATCGATCAGGCAAAATTCCAGGAAGCTGCTGAGAATGCAAAAGCGAACTGCCCGATCTCTCGCGCCCTCAAGGCCGAGATGACGGTTGACGCAAAGCTCGTCTAAAGCATAAACGGATATCATTACTTCGGCCGCCCTTGCGGCGGCCGGAGGAGTGCTGCCGAAGCTCATCAGAAATGATAGCTGAAGCTGAAGACCGGAATTACCGGAACATCGGGTGTATCGAACACATATTCGGCAAGGGTCTTCGTCGTTCTCACCGCTCCCGCTTTATAGAGTGAGAGCACGGCTCCGACATCGATCGTGAATCGATCGGTAAAGTATCGTATGGTTGCAAGAAGCGGTACGATCTCGAAATTGGAAATGAAAAATAACTCCACTCCCAATTTGACATTCACTCCGACTTGTTTCATGCCTTGAACGATCAGCAGTTCGTCGTTCTTCGTATTCTTATATCCCAGTGAATCGGTATGATTGACGGTATATCCGGCAAAGAGCGTAAGCTGCGATTCCCAGGATCCATAGGTAAGCGCTCCGTAGCCCAGGGCAAGATGCGTTGTCTTGATGACTTGCGAATACATTCCTTGCACTCCGGCCGAAACATGCCATTTTTCCGAAGAGTATGGCGTGAACTTCAAACCACCGGTTGCAACGGTGATGGAATTTCGCAAGGGCAGAAAGACGCCGCCGAGATTCGCCGAAAGCCAATCGAAGGGGCCGTAGTTGAATTGCAATCCACCGAGCAGAAAATCGGATAAGAAAAAACTTCCTTTTCCGAATGCGATTCCGTTCGGCGTTACAAAGCCCTGCGATGCCATCGGATCTTTCGGAGGGATTCTCGGAATGCGAGCGATCGTCAGCGGATCGGGCTCCTGACTGTCGAAATCGGAGAAGAGTTCTTTATCCGAAATCTCTTTTGCCGGGAAATAGATCTCTCCCCAATCGGTGGAAATAATAGTATGCTTCGTATCGCCGATGATGAACTTGTATCCACGGAAGGCATCGTGGGACTCCGTATATATAATGGAAGGAGTTTCCGATTTCCTATTGGCGATGAGATCACTTAAGTGATATTTCTCTACGTCTTTCGAATTCGACTCAATCGCTTTTCGCAGATCGTTTTTCATCGATTTGTTGAATCGATAATCCATGATGTAGGCGA
>JAUZOQ010000053.1 GCA_030706385.1 Bacteroidota bacterium
ACATATTCGAAATATACGCTCGCCGGAATCACATTTCTTGGCGCAGGAATGGACCTGAATCCCGAGCCATTACGGTTCTCGGTACTTTACGGAAGATTTCAGCGTGCCGTAGAAATGGATACGTCGACGGCGCCAACGTATTCCTACGTGCAGCCGGCGTATAAGCGGATGGGGTTCGCAACAAAAATCGGCTATGGCTCCGATGTGAGCTTCATCGATTTTATCTATCTTCATGCCAAGGATGATTCGAGCTCTCTTATGCGGCGTCCCGATTCGCTAAATATTTTCCCCGAAGAAAATAGTGTGTTCGGGCTCAATACGCATTTCAAGATCATCGAGCAATTGGCATTTGAAGGAGAAGCCGCTGCCAGTTTTTTCACACGCGATACGCGTTCTCCGATTATCGATTCCAGCAGTATCCCTTCAAGCCTTCAGAAGATCGTCGATGTAAAATCTTCGACAAGTCTGCTTGTTGCCACGAATGCAGCCCTCGTCTTCACCGTCCCGCACTTTTCCGTCAGGGCAGGGTATGAGCGCATTGAACCGGACTATAACTCGCTCGGAGCATATTATTTCACATCTGATATGGAGAATTACACGATCGCTCCGAGTTTCGATATGTTCGAAAACAAATTTCGTGCCTCCGGATCGATTGGCATTCAGCACGACAACCTGCTTGCCACGAAGATATCGCAAACAAATCGTGTCATCGGTTCAGGAAATATCAGCTTTAATCCTGCTCAGGTCTTTGGCCTTGATCTGAACTATACGAACTATTCGACAGGGCAGAATTCGACAAAACTTCTGGCCGATACCGGCCAATACCAGGTTCGCAACACTTCGCAATCGGCTTCGATCACTCCGCGTCTGCTCTTCGTATCGACAGAGACGACGAATTCATTTATTCTCTCGGTTTCGCAGCAGTTCTACACCGATCTGAATCCTGTAACTCAGGCTTCGGCAAATTCGCAAACGACGACAGGTTCGTTCAACTACAATCTTTCTTTCCTTAAGACGGGTTTGAATCTTGGCGCATCGATCCTCTATGCCGACACAAAGCAGGCAGCAAACACTACGGGGCTGCGGGGCTTGAATGTGAATGCTTCAAAATCCTTCCTGGAAAATAAGCTGTCGATTAGCGGTTCTTTCGGATTTACGAACAGTTCGATCCAGCCTGCTAATTACTCGACAAAGACTCTGAACGAAAGCCTGAATTCCAGCTACCGGGTCTCAACGCAAGGCACATTTTCGCTCACGATCTACGCAACAGAAAACTCCAGCACACTTGCCAATTCGGTACCATTTACCGAAATAATCGCAACTCTGAGCTACTCGCATAATTTTTCCTTCTGAGACTTGAAAATCCGGAAGGCTTCGGCTGAGCGGTCGCTCCGGAGAAATCCTCTTTTCTCGAATTTTTTTGGTGAAAAAATGAACAATATTCCGCTTTTTTTCGTATATTTAAGGCGGATAGCCCCACGATTATCGAGTTGTGAGATACAGGACATACAGAACCGTAGTTACAATGTGTTCGAATCCCCTTACGAGAAAGAGCTTATGGGAGAGAGTCAGCTGCTGCCGCAGTGCATTTATCTTTATCTTCCTCTTCAGTATCACCGCCTCATCAGCTCAAGCAACATGGAGACTTATTGCCCTTTTTGATGATGTCGTCCGTGCATCCTTTTTCTTCGATGAACAAAGAGGTTTGATCGGGCTTGAAGGCGGAGGCCCCGTTGCCATCAAGCGGACTTCCGATGGCGGCAGGACCTGGCTCGATTGTTCAACACCTCCCGGCTATTACGGCTACATTACCGATATTTTCATGAAGGATTCGCTCAATGGCTGGGCCGGAATCGAGAATAGCAATACTAGCCATGGGCTCTGGTTCACCACCGATGCAGGAGTTAGTTGGCATGAAGATATGAATATGATCGGCCAGCCTTCTGCCGTCTACCAAACGTCATCTGCTGTCATTGTTGCAGATCGGTATTCTGTCAATAGTCTTTCGATAAACACAAGCGGAATCATTGGCTCGGCTCTGACTCTTTTCAAAGTCTCGAACGACCGATTTAACGGTATCAATTTTGTCGACGATCTGCACGGAGTTGCGACCGTCTACTCTGCTGCCGGAGCCGGAAACGGAACGGCAATGTGGACGAGAGATGGCGGAGTGAATTGGCAGAAAACGGCCAATAATCCCGAGACGGAAGAAGCTTGGGGAGTCTATGCACAGAAGGGAAGCTCCAACTTTCTCGTATGCGGAGAAAAGTCCGGACTCGATCTTGTTCCTACAGAGCATGTAGATCTATCTACCGATTACGGAGCTTCCTGGCAATACCTTTCAACGGTTGGCGGCAGAACGACGGGTCACATTGCCGGAGTCGGTCCCGTTGTCTATGTTCAGAGCTTCACACACTGGCAGTACAGAGCAAATCCGATCATCGGAATGCTCCGCTCAACCGATGGGGGAAGGACATGGAAGATGGTAGGAGGCCCTTCGAACTATCGCGATACACGTTTCTCCGTTGTCGGCTGTCTCGGTGCAACAGTCTATGCTTTTGATGAAGATGGAGGAGTTTGGAAGACGACTGATGGTGGTAATGGCGATATCCATGAACCGCCGCACAATCCGAATCTCGCACCCGATCATCTCGATCTTGCTTCTTCGATGTGCAGCCTATCGACGGCAAGCTTGAGCTATAATAATCTGTCCTGCGATACGATGAAGATCGAATCGATTTCCTTCATTGATTCGACCGATCCTTCCGTTTCGACAGGAGCTCTGTCTTTCTCTCGTTACCCGGTACTTCCGCAGACTCTTATTCCAGCTAGTTCGGATTTCTTTACGCTGAATTGGGAGCCGGGTAAGCTTGGAGTGCAAAAGCCGCTCTCGACAACATTTGTTAAACTGCATTGCACGGTTCGCAATGGGTTGATGGTATTCGATACGCTGATCCCGGTGAATTCGCAATCGTTTGCGAATCAGCCCGTCTTTTCATTGAATACGACGAGCGTTCGTTTGGATTCGATGAATATCTGTCAGCGCTTCATCGATACTTCGATCACGTTCACCAGCAGCAGTTGCGATACCCTTTGGCTCGATAGTGCGCTTATCTCCGGGAGCACGGATTGGAAGCTCCTCGATCCGCAGACTCTCGCTCCGTTAGCTCTTCCGATTGGAGTTCTGCCCGGAAAATCTGCAACGTTCGTGATGCGTTATAACCCCGTTGATGTAGGAGCGCAAACGGCGAAGATCAAGCTGCATTTCTTCCATCAAGGGCTAACGCGGGATACGACGCTCACCTTTGCTGGAAATTGTTACAGGACATTTACCGTGTATGGTGATGACAAGATCAATCTGGCGCCCACATCGATCTGCACAACCATTGACACCGTAGTCTATTTGCACAATGTGAATTGTGATACGCTGACCGTCGATAGTTATACCAATAGCAATCCGGGTGTATTTGCCGAGAGTGGCGCAGTCAGTTTTCCGTACCAAATCCCTCCCGATAGTACGCTTGCCTTGCATCTCCGGTATAACGGCATAAAGAATGTGACAAGTTTTTCTCTTATCGTTTTTCATTTCCATCTTGCAGCTGATACTGCGATATGGGAGACAACTCTCAAAGGCAGCGGACTTCCCGGCACTTCAGCATTTGTTACGTCTCTTCCTGCGCCCCAGATAACCTTTGCCGATCGAGTTGCATGCTCACCGCCGGACTCCATGGTATTTGATATCGTCAATACCGGTTGCGATTCGCTCTCCATTCTTAGCTCGACGATCTCTTTGCTTGGCCTGCCTGCGATCTCCTATCGCACGGAGCCGGCATTACCGACTGTCCTATCGCATCCATCGGATCGGCTGAGAGTCATAGTCTACCTGCAAGCCGATAATCCGACGACCAATGACGGCACGCTGAAAATCTCGTACCAACTGAGCGATTATTCGCAACATGATTCGACATTTACGATTCATGCAAGTGTTTCCAGAGGGGCGAGGATCGCAACAATATCTCAGGATCCAATCGATATGGAAATGGGATCGCTTTGCATCGGAAGAGATACAACGATCGATATTTCGAACTTCAGTTGTCCTGCATTGACCGTGAAGAGTATAAGCGTCGCCGGTAATTTCTTCTCTGGAGTGAATATTCGGACAACGCCGTTCGATCTGGCAAGAGGTGAGAGCTACAGCTTTAAGGTGAGGTACGATCCAACAGCTTCCGGGACCGATGCCGGGCAAGTCGCGATCGAGACGAATGCCGATGTTGACTCGAATCGGATTATCCCGCTTACTGCTTCGACAAAACAGATCGATCACGTTTCATTCCGACTGATTCAGCAAAACTCGAACTTACACGCAGGCGATACGGCGATCTTAGCGTTCGCACCGGATAACGATTGGACAGGGAAAGGATTGCAGACGCTCGATTTTTCAATTGTCACGAATTCCGATCTGCTTTCCTACGGTGGTCATCTTCAGCAATATGACAATACTTTCCAGGCGTTCGCAACGCTTGTTTCGCTGGCAGCGCATCAATCGCAGTTGAATGTTCATATGTTCTCGCCAACGGAGATCACCTTAAAGAAGGATCAGCCGCTCGTCTATTTCTATTACGGAACTGCGCTGGCCGATACGATCAGTACTTCCGTGGCTCTTTCACTTTTGCAGATCAATAATGCCGATCCGCATTATGCCAATTGCATTCTCTCTTCTTCATATCAGGACCTGGATTTCACTCTTCAACTTGAATGCGGCGGAAAGACTCTCATAGATTACTTGAAAGGGAAGATGCCGCTGATGATCGAGGATCCGCGTCCGAACCCGGTCACATTACAATCGAACTATCAGGCAATCTTACCATTCACGGCTTATGAAGCTGGGAATGCTGAGATCTCTTACTTCGATGCATTAGGCAGGTGTGTAAGTTCGGAGACGCTCGCTATCGATAAGCCAGGTAAATATTCCTTGCACTTTGACGGAGCGAAATTGGCAGGCGGCAATTACGAATACGTTCTTCGTTTCAAGGATGGCGCGTCGAATTCCTCAAGAGGCCACCTTATCCTCTTGAAGTAGTCCTCAGAATTTCTCCAGCTCTTTGATGGCAAGATCAGCGAGGGTCTGAATAAAGAGAGGGGAGTCATTGAGCCCTTCAGAGACGATAAAGTCCTCAATTCCTACTTCTTCAGCCTCTTCACGCGCCTCGATATTGAGTTCATGAGAAGTTTCAATGTGGTCGCTCACAAAGGAGATCGGTACCACTAACAGCTTCTTAACTCCGCTTTTTCCAAGTTCTTCAATGGTAGATTCCGTATCGGGAGTGAGCCACTCTCTAGGACCAACCTTGCTTTGATAAGAAAGGTGGTAAGGATAATCCTTCTTGAAATCCTTGATGACAAGTTCGACAGTTTCTTTGATCTGTGTGGAATACGGGTCGCCACGTTCGACAATGTTCAGAGGTGTTCCGTGAGCGGAGAAGAGAATGTGGACTCCGCTTCGATCGCTGAATTTAGATAGTGCTTGAGAGATACGCTCAGTAAATGCTTGAATATAGAGAGGATGATCATAGTATTGATCGATCCTTCTTTCGTTGAATGTTGCACCGGCGCGCTTCTTCTGCCTGTCCCATTCATTATAGCTTGAGCCGGCATTAGTAACGGAGTACTGCGCATAGAGCGGCAGCATGACGAGATCAGAAATCCCTTTTGCCTGAAGCTCTTGGATCGTCTGCGCAGAGAATGGCTTCCAATATCTCATCGCCAGCTCGACCGAAGCGAAGTCGGGACCGTATTTTTCATTGATCAGGGCCTGAAGAGCTTTCTGCTGCTGTATCGTTCTTTCGACGATAGGGGATTTGCCGCCGATCTCGGCGTACTTCGCCTGAAGTTTCTTGTGACGGAGTTTTGAGATGCCCTTAGCAAAGATCTTTTGCGTAAGTTTTCCACCCGGGAATTGGATGATATCATTATCGCAAAAAAGATTATAGAGAAACGGCTCGACTGCTTCGAGAGAATCCGGGCCGCCAAATTGGAGTAAAACGATACCTTTCTTTCTTGTCATAGTAATAATAGGCTTCCAAATGCAAGGGGTGGTGCGATCAGCGAACTTGCCATCATAACGAAAGTGAACCGAAAGCGGCTGAATTCCTCGCCCGGTCTCCGGTCCTCAGGCAGGAGTTTCACGACATTCCTTCCGATGACTCCTAATGCCAAAACAGCAATAAATAAGGAAACAAAAACTGCAGGAAGAAAGTAGTTGCTCATTTCCGAGAGCAGAAAATTTGCTGTTCCATCGCCGGTCTTTGAAGCGCGGGCAATGATTGCGCGCGTCTGCTCGCCTCCGGCTCCGGTCTGAATGATTGCCAGAAGAAAAGCCGAGATGAGAATTCCGAACACGACCCAATAAATAAATCGAAAGACCAGGAAAACATTCAGGCTTCGGGCAGATCGGCTTATGAGCGCATTACTGCGCAAGCGGTGCATCGAGATCCGCGTCAGGATAATTGACACGATAAGCGGAAGAAGAATGCATCCGAGCAAGTAGTCAATTCTCATTTATTGGATCCATTCTCGTGGGTTCTGCAAGACTTTTATGAGCTTCTCCTCCGGCGAGCCGGCTGGTGGGTGAAAATCGTAATCCCAACGAGCAAGTGTCGGAAGGCTCATTAAGATACTCTCGATCCTTCCGCCGGTTTCAAGGCCGAACAGCGTTCCCTTATCGTAGACAAGATTGAATTCTACGTAGCGTCCGTGTCGAAGAAGCTGCCAGTTCCTCTCATGTTCGGAGTAGGACTCCGACCGGTGCGCATCGACGATAGGCAGGTAGGCAGGCAAGAATGTTCTACCTATATCCTGAACGAAGGAAAAGAGTTTTTCCATCTCCGATTCATTACCGGACAAGCGGTCGTAGAAGATTCCTCCGACTCCGCGCGTCTCGCCACGATGCTTGATCGTGAAATATTCATCACACCATTTCTTAAAGCGATTGTAGTAATCTTCGCCGTGCTTATCGCACGTAGTTTTGATCGTCTTGTGAAAATGGATGGCATCATCCTCGACGAGGTAGTAGGGGGTCAGGTCCATGCCTCCTCCGAACCATGCTTCGCCCGTCGATTGCTCGAAGTATCGGAAGTTTGCATGGACGGTCGGGATCTTCGGCGATCGCGGATGAAGGACAAGCGAAACACCTGTTGCAAAAAATGTCGATGGCTGCTCAGACTTCTGCTGGAGCATTTGTGGCGAGGATCCATGTACTGCAGAAAAATTCACACCTGCCTTTTCGAAAATACCTCCATCAGCAAGAACTCTCGTTCTGCCACCGCCTCCACCTGGCCGCTCCCAGGTATCTTCGCGGAATTGTGCACTGCCATCGATAACTTCTAGTGCCGAAGTTATCTCGTCCTGCAGTGTGCGGAAGAATTCCGAAGTTCTCGTACGTAATGGCATGTTGTTTTTCTTACTTCTGATATGCAGCTTTTGCTGCCCGCACGAATGCGCGTGCACGATCGGGATCAACATCGGGAGTGATGCCATGGCCGAGATTAAAGATGTGCCCGGTGCAATCTCCCATGTTCTCGGCAATTTCATTTACTCGATCGGTGATCACTTCTTCTGAAGCGAAGAGCAGAGAAGGATCGAGATTGCCCTGCAATGCAACTTCATCGCCGATCAATGCCTTCACCTCTGCAATATCGATCGTCCAATCCAGGCCGATGACATCGCAGCCGGTTGTCGCAATTTCAAGCAAGGATTGATTCGCACCTTTGCAAAAGACAATAACGGGTGCGCGGTTGTTTGTACGTTTCTTAACATCACGGACGATATCGCCGATGTATTGAAGGGAGAAATCGCGGAAGTCATTCGGAGTCAAAATGCCGGCCCACGTATCGAAGATCTGCACAACATCGGCTCCAGCTTCGATCTGCATGACAAGATAATCTGCCACGGCCCCTGCGATCTTCTGAAGAAGCTTATGCGCCTCATCCGGCCGCGTAAAGATCATCTCCTTTGCATAGCGAAAGTCCTTCGACCCCGAGCCTTCAACCATATAGCAGAAAAGCGTCCACGGCGCACCGCTGAATCCGATCAGCGGAACACGACCGGCGAGCCGGTCCACAGTGAGCGTGATCGCATCGGCAACATATTTCAGATCTCTTGTCGGATCGATATCCTTAAGATCTCGGATCTGCGTGTAGAGTCTGATCGGATCGGGAAAGCGCGGTCCGCCTTTGCCTTCTTCGATAACAAGCTTCATACCCATCGCTTCCGGAACCGTGAGTATATCGGAGAAAATAATAGCTGCATCCACTCCGACAAGATCGACAGGCTGAATGGTTACCTCAGCGGCAAGCTCGGGAGTTTTTACCATTGTCAGGAAGTCATGCTTCGCTCTGATCTGGCGGTACTCAGGCAGATATCTGCCGGCCTGACGCATGAACCATACGGGTGCCCGCTCGGTCTTCTCACGACGTGCAGCGCGAAGCAGGAGATCATTTTGCAAAGTATTCTTCATTGAAGAGATGGTATTTTTAAATATTGAATAATATCGGCTGCAAGCGATTCCTGATTTGCCTTACGGGCAACAATTTCAGGCCTACGTTTGAGAAGGAGATTGATCTCCGCTGCCGTAGTCTCTCCGATCGCAGCAAGGGCAGGTAACGCGGCTAAATGGTGAACTCCCATTTCGGCAAGAGTGCGCACGAAGAACTCCACTGCCGAGGGCGAAAAGAATGCTACTACAGCCGGCCTCTGAGGTTCGTCTGCTTCGAAAAGCTGCAAGAGCCGGGCCGCATCATAGAGCGAGGGGCCGGTGGTTTGGTATAAAACGGTCTTTGTAATAATAGCTCCGCACATTTCAAATGCGCGGGCAAGCACAACGGTGCCGATCTGCGATTGCAGGATGAGCGTACGCTTTCCTCGAATATCGAACGTGCGTAGAGATATCAGAAGAGCTGCAGCACCGGCATTTTGATGTGGAAGAGGCACTTGAAGCGAATAGCCGAAGTCTTCAAGCCGCTTCGCCGATTTCGCGCCAACGGTTGCAAAGCCGACAGAAGATCTGATCGCATCGGCAACTCCAAGATCGGTTGCACGTGCATGGAAATACTCGACGGCAGTGGGACTGGAAAGCACACAGTAATCGTACTCCTTTTTTGAGAGGGCAATGATTGCACTATCGAGACTTGTCGAATCGTTCGGATACTCAATAGTGATCATGGGAATCTCGATGACATCGATTCCCTCATCCTTCAAGAGAGTGCTAAAATTATTATCTTCGCCGATACGCTGCGAAGGACGTGTCAGGAGTACTCGTGGCATGTTAATGAGTCTTCTCCGTCGTTTCGGAATCGGTTAGGTTGGCGATCATCTCGCCGGCGCCTTGGCTCATAAATGCTGCGGCTATCGCTTCTGCGTTTTGTAGCAATTCCTCTTGGCCGGAGCGAAGCCGCTGCCGTAGCATTCCTTTACCGCTTGGATAGGCGATACAGGCATCGATAAGATAATCCTCGCCATCCTTCCGCACGAATGTTCCCAGCGGCAATTGGCAACCGCCTCCGAGAGCATGAAGAATGTGACGCTCGGTCGCTGAAGAGAGCCGTGCCTTCTCGTCCTCCATCGGAGCGAACACCTCTGCGATCTCAGCATCGTTCTCACGCGCCTCGATAGCGAGCGCACCCTGACCGGGAGCCGGCAGCATATCGGAAACAGAAATGTGATGCGTGATCTCTCCGGCTAAGCCTAATCGCTCGAGGCCGGCAGAAGCAAGCAGCATGCCATCCCAAGAGCTTTCTCTGAGTTTGCGGATGCGTGTCGGAACATTACCTCTGATATCGATGATCGTATAATCGGGACGGCGGGCAAGGATCTGAGCTTTTCGTCGCAGGCTGCCCGTTGCAACGGTTGCGCCTTTAGGCAGCTCGAAAAGCTTTGCACTGCGATCATTGGAAAGGAATGCATCTTCGACATTGGCACGCTGGGGAATTGCGACGATAGTCAAACCCTCATCGAGTTGTGTAGGCAGATCCTTCAGGCTATGAACGGCAATATCGATCTCGTTAAGAAGTAATGCACGTTCAAGCTCAACAGTAAAAACACCTTTCCCTCCGATCACAGAAAGCGGAGAATCGAGGATCTTATCGCCAGTCGTCTTGATGATCTTAATATCTACACGTAGATTCGGGTAAAGCGATTCCAACCGCTGTTTGATAAAATTGGATTGCCAAAGTGCAAGTTCGCTGCCGCGCGAACCAATGATGAGAGAGGGGCGGGAAAAATTCATTAATTTTCTTTTTTATCTTTTTTTTCATCAAGTGCAAAAAGCATCCGAACGGTCTCGATACGCGCCTGCAGATCGTCCTTCGTTGTTCGAGGCTCTTTGAGCATGATGGTCGGTGTGTGTAAGAGGCGATTCATCATCTTGCGAGTCATGTCATCGAGTTTGCTGAATTGCTCCGGAGGAAGTTGTTTGCGATGGCGGTCCAGCTCTTCCTGGCGGATCTCTTCGAAGCGTTTACGCAGCTCTGCGATTGTCGGGCCTACTTCGAGCTTAGTGAATAACTCCAGAAAATTCTCGAACTCGTCGTTGATGATAGCCTTGATCCTTGGAATTTCCGATTTACGCTTCTGAAGATTCTGATCGACGATTGCCGAAAGGTCGTCGATATCTTTCAGGAATACGTTCGGAAGCGATGCAATGGCCGGATCAATATCGCGCGGAACAGCAATATCGATAAGCACTAACGGTACGGAATATTTGCGAAGTTCAAGCGCCTGTTCAACCTGATCTTTATCAAGTACAAGATCAGGGCTTCCTGTTGCGCTGATGACAATATCGACGGAAGGAAGGATGTCCTGGATCCCATCCAGCCCGATGACCTTGGATTTATGCGGAACACCTTCCGGATAAATATTCTTAAGGAGCTTCTCAGCATTGCTCCGTGTACGATTGGCTACGATGAGCGTGCCGATATTTTTTTCCACTAAATATCCGGCCGATAGTTCGGCGGTTTCGCCTGCGCCGATAACAAGCGCTGTGCGATTCAGGAAATCGTCAAAAACCTTTCGTGCAAATTCTACCGCAGCGTAGCTGATCGTGCCAGCGCCCACTGTTAACTCTGTTTCGGAGCGTACGCGTTTGGCAACGTGAAATGCGGAGTGCGCGAACTTCGTCATGAACGTGCCTGCCGATCCGATCTCTTCGGCTATGCGAAACGCTTCTTTTATCTGAGAAAAGATCTGCTGATCGCCAAGAATCTGAGAGTCGATGCCCGCCACAACTTCGAACATGTGCAGAATGGCATCACAATAGGATAGTCGCGAGAACTCTTGCTTCAGCATTATGCGGACATCGCCGGGCAACTCCTTTGCCTCAAGAAGAAAATCGATCAGATAATCTGCTGAGAGTTCATCATGCGATGGGCGCACATAAAGCTCGGTTCTGTTACATGTCGAAACGAGGAGTGCTTCATCGCTGATCGCTTCTTTCAGACGGCCAAGAACGCTCCGGATCTCGGAAGGCGAAAAGGTCACTTGTTCCCGAAGCTCGACGGGGACGCGGTGATGGGATAGTCCTATGGCAATGAGTTTGGAAGGCATCTATAGAAAATTGTGGTACTCCGTGCCAAAAGCATTAATGATCGTCATCGAAACCAGAGTAAGTGCAAATCCCGACATCCAGAAAATCACAAGCTTTTTCCCTTCGACCTTTGCAATTCGACGAACAACCAGCGTGGATCCGAATACCAGCCAGGTCAGAACCGTTGCTATCGTTTTCGGATCGAGCAAATAACTCGTGCCCTGCGAGATCGGCATACTCTTATTTATCAGCAGGACACCGAAGAGAATGGAAATGCTCAGGAAAATGAAGCCGACAGCCGATGATCGAATCCCGAACCGCTCCAACCGCCCAAGGCTTGGAAGTTCTTCATAGATCGATCCGAACGTATTCTTCTTCATTGCCCGATAGAGCAGCAAATACAACGAGCCGTAGATCGTGGCAAGAGTCAGTGCAGCATATCCGAAAACTGCACTGGTTACATGGACATTAAAATACGGATCGCTGAAGATCGGATTTTTCACCATCGGATTTTCGCCTCGAGCAGCAAGCGAAGAGATGAGCTGGAAAAGGAATGCCACGAGCGATACCATAGTACCGGTACCGGCTGCGATCTCCTTCGGCCTGATCTCGACGATGGCATAGGTCACCAAAAGCGTAAATGCGATCAGAGAAAACATCTCATAACTCGTTGTCAGAAGGCAGTGGCCGACGGTGATGGTATAAAGACCTATGTATATGCCATGCAAAAGCAGGGTCACAAGCACGGCCGGAAAAATCCAGGTGCGATTGGAGCCCGGTCGGATAAAGACATTGGCAAAGCCCAATAAGAGAATGCCGTAAAGAAATGGCAAAATTGCCTGGATCGTATTGCTGGCTTGAAGCATTTTTTATAAACATCATTTTCCAGGCAAACATTCGATTTTCGGGATCGGATTTTCGCCTCCAACGGCAGGTGGAAGCGTCATAAGGCGATAGAGAATATGGTATTGCAGGACCGGGTAGATCAGAAGAGGTCGTTTTTCACAAGGTATTCTGCTATCTGGACGGCATCCAGGGCAGCGCCTTTGCGAAGTTGATCACCACTGACGAAGAGATCGATCGCCTTAGGATTGCTGATATCATTTCGAATTCGGCCAACTAAGATATCGTCTTTTCCTGAAGCATCGAGAGGCATGGGGAAATAGTTATTCTCCCGATCGTCGACTACCTTTACTCCCGGGAATTCTGCGAGAGCTTTATGGATGTGCTCAAGGGTTGGGCGTGCATCTTTGAACTCAATGTTAACGCTTTCGCTATGCGCACGCATAACCGGCACACGAACGCAAGTTGCCGTAATGGCGAGAGAATCGTTATGCAGGATCTTCTTCGATTCATGGATGAGCTTCCATTCTTCGCCGTTGTATCCTGCTTCGTTAATCGCAGTATTATGGCTGAATAGATTGAATGCAATCTGATGGGGAAGGACTTTCGCCACGGGTTGTTTTCCGGCAACGAAATCCTGAGTTTGCTCTTCAAGCTCTGCAAGCGCCTTTGCTCCGGCGCCGCTGACGGCCTGATAGGTAGAGACAACGATACGCTTGATCGGACTGAGTTTAGAGATCGGACAGACAGCCATGAGCATGACGATTGCCGAGCAATTAGGTACGGCGATCAGCCCTTTGTGCGCCTTAATATCATCTCCATTGATCTCCGGAATGACGAGTGGCACATCCCGCTCCATTCTGAAAGCGCTTGAATTATCGATGATGAGACAGCCGCCTTTTTTCGCTGCGTCGCGAAAGAGCTTCGTCGTTTCGCTTCCCGCGCTAAAGAGTGCAATATCGAGATCCTTGAAGACTTCCGGAGTTGCAACTTCGATAGGATACGCTTTCCCTTTGCAGCGAATGGTCTTGCCGACAGAGCGTTCGCTTGCAAAAGCGCGAAGGCTTGCAAAAGGAAAATTGCGCTGCTCGAGAATTCTGAACATTTCCGTTCCGACTGCTCCCGTGGCGCCGACGACTGCTAATCGAATATGATCTTTATGCATAAGAATACCTATCCTATAATATCTTCAAGACGCTCGCGCTGGCGGATGATACGATGCGACGAACCTGAGACGAGAATCTCCGCAGCACGCGGCCGCATGTTATAATTCGAAGCCAGCACATAGCCATAGGCTCCGGTACTCAGAACGGCCAGCTTTTCACCGCGATCGACAACAGGCATCAACCGATCGTGAGCCAGAAAATCTCCGGTCTCGCAGATCGGGCCCTCAATATCGGCAGTTCGCTTGCCCCTATTTGCGGTAATGGTTAACGGCACGATCTCATGATATGCATGATACAAGCTCGGGCGGATCAGATCGGACATGCCGGCATCGACGATGACAAAATGCTTGTCGCCATTCGATTTTGTATACAAAACCTTCGTCAGTAATGCTCCGGAATTTGCAACGATCGCTCTTCCCGGTTCGAAGTTGATCGAACAGCCAGTCTTTGAAAGAATCGGAAAGATCGAATCTGCGATCTGCTGGAATGAAGGCACAGGTTCAGCAAAAGTCTCAGCGCCATCAAGAAGCGGATGACTGACGACATGATGATAGTCAATTGCCTGCCCTCCACCAAAATTAATGTGCTGAAGAGTGATACTATCGTCAACCCGCAATTTCGTCACAAACTCAACGATCGACTCTGCTGCCTCAATAAATGGGGACAGCTCGGTGATCTGTGAACCGATATGCGAATGCAATCCGACAATGGAGATATTTTCAAGCGATCGAGCGATGCGGAATACTTCGGCTGCGTCATCGATGGCAATGCCGAATTTATTCTCGAGTAATCCGGTAGAAATATAAGGGTGTGACTTCGCATCAATATGCGGATTGACGCGAATACAAATACCGGCTTTCAGCCCAGCTGCCTTTGCAAGATCATTGATGACGTGCAATTCCTGAAGGCTTTCGACATCGATTGCAACAATATTCGACTGAAGTGCGAGTTGAATCTCTTCATCGGTTTTGCCAGGGCCGTCAAAAGTGATCTTCGCAGGATCAAAGCCTGCCTTCAGAGCTGAGCGCAACTCACCGCCACTCACAACGGATGCTCCGGCTCCTTCGGCCGCAAGCAGTTTCAGAATCTCAAAATTCGAATTCGCTTTGATCGCATATGAGACGTAGTTGCGGGATCCGGTTCTTTTGATAGTCTCGGAAAATGTGCGAAAGTTGGAAAGGATCTGTGCTTTTGAATACACATAAAGGGGCGTTCCGTATTGGGATGCAAGTTCGTCAAGTGAGACGTCTTCGCAGTACAATGCGGCGCGATCGGATTGATCCCGATAGAGGAATGTCGTGTCGTTCACGTTAGGCAATAGATGTGAACGTGAGATATTTGTGAAGCACGGCAGGAATAGCGATCGAACCATCGGCTTGCTGATGGTTCTCCAGAAGAGCAACCATCAATCTCGATGTTGCAACGCCGCTTCCATTGAGAGTGTGAATAAACTCCGGCTTCGATTTCGGATCGCGCTTAAACCTGATATTGGCACGGCGTGCCTGGAAGGCTTCGAAATTGGAGCAGCTCGAGGCCTCCAACCAGTTTCCTTCGACCGGAGCCCAGACTTCAAGATCATATTGCTTTGCACTCGAAAATCCGGTATCGCCATCGCATAGAAGCATTCGGCGATAAGGAATTTCCAGTTTCTCCAGTATACTCTCGGCATTTGCCGTCAATGCCTCATGCTCTTTGTACGAGTCTTCCGGCAAAGAGAATTTAACTAATTCGACCTTGTTAAATTCGTGCACACGCAAAAAGCCTCGGGTATCTTTTCCGTAAGAGCCTGCTTCACGGCGGAAGCATGCGCTGAACGCGCAGAACTTGATCGGGAGGTCTTCTGCCTTTAATATCTCATCACGATAGATATTTGTCACCGGCACTTCAGCAGTGGGAATCGCGAATAATTCGTCCTCCGGCATATAGTACAATTGATCCCGAAACTTCGGAAGATTACCGGTGCCGCGAAGGGATTCTGCATTAACGAAGAGTGGCGGCAAAACTTCAGTGTAGCCGTTATGCTGAGAATGTTCATCGAGCATAAAGTTGATCAGAGCGCGCTCCAACGCTGCGCCTCTGCCCGTATAGAGAGGGAAGCCGGCTGCAGCGATCTTTGCTCCGCGCTTGAAGTCAAAGAGTTCGTATTTCTCGGCAACCTGAAGATGATCCAATCCCTTTTTCTTTTCTAAAAGAGTCTCATCGCCGCGAGGCACCCATCGCTTTACTTCTTTATTCGCAGAAGCATCTTCGCCATGAGGAATGTCAGGATGTGTGATATTCGGAATCGAATCGAGAAGCCCGTTTAGATTTTCTTCGATGCCGCGAAGCGCCGTATCCAATGCTGTGATCTCGTCGCTAACGATCTTCATTTCTGTGATCACATCGTCGGCGTCCTCACCTTTGCGTTTAATGCGGGCTATTTCTTCGCTGACAGTATTGCGCTTATTCTTTAGCAGCTCGACGCGGGAGATGATGGCGCGCCTATCGCCATCGAAACTGAGAACGTCATCAAGTATATCGTCTGTCCGTTTTGCTTTGATTGCTGAGCGGACGAGATCGGGTTGTTCGCGTATGATCTTAATATCGAGCATTAGTAGTAATTTGTTGGATGAATGCAACAATCATGTTGCAAAGATTGCTCCGAGATCGGGACCGAATTTATTTTGTCGCAGGCTCGTAGATATAGAGCAGTGTGTCGTCGCTACCGTGCATCTTATTGAGATTGACAGTTGTCGTGCTCAAGCGATAGTATGGAAAAACCTGTTTGAAATCGCTGAGGATAAAATTCCAATGCCTGGCAGCAAACGCCGTATCAATATCATTGCGAAATGCAGAAGCGCGTTTATCGTCGGGCATTCGAGCGCCATCGAGAAAATCGTAACCTGCATATTCTCGCTTGCCGGTAAAAGTCTCGGTGAAGCTATGATATGGAATCCAGACTTCACCGGGCAATGAGGAGACGTAGCTGTAGAATTTCTTGTAGTTCTCCTTATCGGAAGAGCCGACACTATTGCGCGAATCACCGAAAGGATACGATAAAAGAAAAAGAAGTTGAATCGGGATGAGCCACCGGATGATGGCACCGAACCGCTTGCTGCTTAACTCATCTACTATTAACGGAAGAAATATCGCTCCGAAAACTGCTGCAGGAAGGAGCACGTTATGTCCGCCTCCGGGATTCAGAATTCCAAGATACCCGGCAAGTATTGACGCCGCAAACATCAGGCCGAAAAATACTGAAGAACGATGTCGGTTAACTTGTGATCTCAAGACAAAAGAACGAAGCGGCAAGAATAGCAATGGGATGGCGACGACCCAACATCGCAAGATAATGTAGGCAAGCAAGCCATGGAGCGCATAGTCCCACCGCGGCGACTTCGCCATCGCACTGATGATGCTATATGTATAGAAAGAATACCATCCGTCAGATACGAAATTCATACTGAAGATACCGATCGCAATTATGCCGATGAAAGA
Organism: Bacteroidota bacterium; assembly: GCA_030706385.1. Lineage (GTDB taxonomy): Bacteria > Bacteroidota > Ignavibacteria > Palsa-1295 > Palsa-1295 > PALSA-1296. Next base: position 17,065 of record JAUZOQ010000053.1, read on the forward strand.
GAGGGAAAAGAGTAGTGCTTGTTTCCAGTCGCGTATTACTAAGAGGTAGATTACAATTGCCGGTACGAAAACCATTGCACTCTGCTTCGTGAAAAATCCTAAGGCAAAGAGTAATGCGCCGAAGAAAAGGCCGCGGTAGGACTTGGAGTAATAGATTGCTACGCTCGCTGCAAGTATCAGGGCAGTCACAAGGGGATCGATCCTTGCCGTGAGAAATCCATATTCGGTTTTCCCGAATGCGGCAATAAATAGTCCGATGGCAGCGATAGCCAGAACAGTCTTGCTCGTTTCACGACGAACGACATAGTAGATGAACCCTATCGTCATGGACGTCGCGAGAATCGATGGAATCCGCGCCGTGAAGTACGAGAGTCCGGTAACAGAAGCGATGGCTGTCGTGATATAGTAGTACAGAGGCTGGTAGAGGCTCGGAACGTGATAGATGCTCGGAGCAGTATAGAGGGCGTGCCCTCCGAGAAGCCATGACACTTCGGCCAGCATTGCGCCTTCCATCCAATGCGCTTCATACGGAAATAATACTTTCGGAACAGCAACAAGCAAGAAGATCGCAGCGGCTATCGCTGCTAAAATATAGATGATCAGGTGATTTATTTTCTGCATCTATTTCTGCGGCCTAAAGATATAGAGCATCGTGTCGTCATTCACATGGACCTTGTTACGATTGAGGTTGCGATCTACCACTTCATAATTGGGCCATGTATCGTGGACATCGCTTATGATCGTGCTCCAGTGTTTATTCGCTAGAGCTGTATCCAGATCATGCTGCAACCGGTGCGATGAAGTATCGCCAACAAGGAGTACATCTCGTATGGCGACAATATCGGCATAAGAAGTTTTCCCCGTGTACTTCGATGTGAACCCATGATAGGGAATCCATATCTCTCCCGAAAGGCCCGACGCATACGCAAAAAATTGCTCTTGATTCAATCGATCGCTAGTGCTCACAACATTTCGCGGATCTTTCCAGGGATTCGAAATCAAGACAATGATCTGGAGCGGAACAGCCCATAGGGCAAAGCGCACGAACTTCTTATCCGAATAATATTTATGTGCTGCAAGTGGCAAGAAGATAGCGCACGATGCTGCAGCCGGGAGAAGTACGTTGTGACCGCCGCCATAATTGAGGATTCCGAAAAATCCTGCCGCAAGCGAAGTGAGAAAGAATAATCCAAAGTACGCTACAGGCTGCGGAGTGCCGCGGCTCCGTTTTACCAGTAGGACCGGCACGGCCATGAATGCAGTGATCGTCGTGACAAGCCAGCAACGCAAAATAAAATAGAAGATAAGTCCATCAAATGCATAGGCCCAGCGAATCGTCTTACCTTTTCCCTGTGGAACTAGTAGAGTATAGTAGGAGAACCATCCGTCATAGAGTCTATCGAACAAAAAGATACCCCCAAGAACGAAGAAACAAAATGCCGCAGTAAATACAACAGCTGGTTTCCAGTTGCGAATACGCCAGAGATAGAGGATCAAAGAAGGGGCGAATACTAATGCCGTCTGTTTCGTGAAGTAGCAGAGAGCGAGAAGTAACGCAGCGAGAATGAGGCTTCGATTTGATCGTGAATAGTATACTGCTACAAATGCTGCAACGAGAAAAAAATTAAAGAGTGGATCTAAGCGGGCAGCAACATAACTATACTCAACCTTTCCGAATGCTGCGAGATACAAGCCGATCGAAGCAATAGATAGAGGAACGCTCTTCGTTTCTTTTCGGACTACAAAGTAGAGTAAGCTTACCGTTGCTATCGTTGCGAGTACAGAAGGAATTCGGGCAATGGGAAATGAAAGGCCTGCAAAGTAGCCGAAGAGTGCGGCCGAGTAATGATATAAAGGCTCATATAACCAGGGAACATAGGATAGGCTGGGCGCGCAATACAATGGTTTCCCTCCCATGACCCTCTTGATCTGATCGAGCATTGATCCCTCCATCCAATGCGCTTCATAAGGATAGAGAAATTTTGGAATGGCTACTGCAAGAAAAATACCGATCGAAAGGGCAACTACAAGATAGGTAAAGAAGAAGGCGGTTTTTCTCATCACGGTTATTTAGGCAAATATACGTAGATCAACGTATCTGCCAGCGCCTGTGCTTTATGAAGATTGATCGCACCATAAAGCAATCGGTAACCCGGAAATGAATCGGGCATGTCGTCGTAGATGGCACTGAATTTGTGTGCGGCTAATGCCGAATCAAGATCGTGCTTCAATCTATGAGCAGTACTATCTTCCATTAAGAGCACATCACCGTAGGCCCGCAACTCGGCGAATGTTTCTTTACCCGCCATGTGCGGCATGAAGCTATGGTAGGGAACCCACACTTCGCCGCTCGTGGCTCGAAGCGAGTCGATGAATACTTCTTGATTACGAATATCTGCTTTTGTCGGAATATTCCTCGGATGAAGATAAGGATCCGATACGAGTGCAAAAAATTGAATTGCGACAAGGCTTAGCCAGATAACTTGTTGTTTTGCCTTTGTCGATGTCTTGATGCTTCTGGCGACTGCGATCGGAAGAAGGATAGCTGAGTAGGCTGCAAGCGGTAGGAGTACATTCTTACCTCCGCCCTCGTTGCCCAGCCCGAGGAATGCCGTAGCAAGGGCGCTTAGTAGAAGCATGGAGAAGATGGCTTCGTTCGATCGAAGGAATGCTGCGAAGCTCTTCCGCCATGCATTCCGTACTGATACGATCTGCACTCCGATCGTTATCGCCCAGCATCGAAGGATCACATATCCGAAGAACTCAGTAATGCCTTCATCCCACCGGAATGTTTTGCGCTTGGCCGAGGGAATGTCCAACGTATAATATCCATACCAACCGGAAGTAGCGCTATTGAGTAGCAGCGTACCTCCGAGTATAAGTACGACGATCGATATCAAGAAGATTACTGCATTCTTCTTGTTCCGGAAATATAGCAAGAGTAACAGTCCGGGAAGGAAGACCATGGTCGATTGCTTCGTGAAGTAGGAAAGAGCTAGAAGCACTGCGCCGAAGATAACCATCCATACTGATTTGGCATACACCATGACGACACTGCCGGCCACAAGAAGAAATAAGAATAACGAATCTACCCGTGCAACTTCGAAACAGTAACCAACCTTCCCATAGGAGATGAAGAATAATCCGGCTCCGATCAATGACCAGAACTTGCTTTTGCCGGTCTCTCTATAGACGACGTAGGCAATTACTGCTCCTGTTCCGATCATTGAGGCCACGGAAAGGATCCTCGCAGCAGGGAAGGTCAAACCCGAGACCCATGTAATAAGGGCTGTGGCGTAATAATAGACAGGCTGGTAAAGCCAGGGCACATAATTGACTGAGGGAGCTACATAAAGGCCTTTGCCATGCAGGATCCTGAGTACTTGCTCCAGCATCGAACCCTCCATCCATAGCATTTCATAAGGATAGAAGAATCGGCGGCCGCCAAGATAGAACCAGTGGCCGATGGCCAAAACTGAGAGGATGCCAAGAAGCCAGGTAAGGGCTTTGGCGATAGCGGTTCGTCTGTTCGATTCGGGTAGAGCCAATGTAGCAGGAAATCTGTATTTATGCGAAAATACCACATATTCGATCAGCCAGAGGGGAGGGACAGCGAAATGCCCGAACTGCACAAATTATTTCAAATTATGCATATCGTGAGAAACTCTTTGCCCAAAAGTGCCGTTTACACCTCGCTCCATAAAAAGAGCATACGTTCTTTGCACGAAACTTCGCCTCTGCCAGCCTAATACGGCGTACGGGCAAACGACTCGGATCACATCCGGGGACGTGTCCGGGAATCTGCGAAAGCAGATTCACTCCGAGCGCACGGCATGCGAATACTTTAAGCGAGACTCTTCCATTCAATGGAATAGTACTGCTTCTTCAAAGACACAACAATTTTCGTTTCAATACGCCCACAGGGAAGATGTATGAGTTTTCCCTGCGGCACATGCTTTATAACTAATCATATTTCTTTAGACGACAATGGCAAAAGCAAAATTTGATCGTTCCAAGCCGCACGTTAACGTTGGTACGATCGGTCACGTTGATCATGGTAAGACGACTCTTACGGCTGCCATCACGATGGCAATGGCGAAGCAGAATGGTAACGGCGAAGTTCGCTCGTTCGATTCTATCGATAACGCACCGGAAGAAAAGGCACGTGGAATCACGATTGCCACGGCTCACGTTGAGTACGAGACGAAGGCTCGTCACTACGCTCACGTCGATTGCCCCGGCCACGCCGATTACGTCAAGAACATGATCACCGGCGCTGCTCAGATGGATGGCGCTATCCTCGTTTGCGCAGCCACTGATGGCCCGATGCCGCAAACTCGCGAGCACATCTTGCTTGCTCGTCAGGTCGGTGTTCCGCGTATTGTCGTTTTCTTGAACAAAGTTGATATTGCCGATCCCGAGCTTCTTGAGCTCGTCGAACTCGAACTTCGCGAACTCTTGACGAAGTACGAATTCCCGGGAGATGACATTCCGATCATTCGCGGCTCTGCTCTTCAGGCTCTTAATGCAGGTTCCGATCCTTCGGCTTCGGCTGACGATCCGCGCCTCAAATGCATCTATGAGCTTATGGATGCAGTGGATACATATATTCCGACTCCGGTTCGCGATATCGATAAGCCGTTCCTTATGTCTGTTGAAGACGTATTCTCGATCACCGGTCGCGGTACCGTAGGTACAGGCCGTATCGAGCGCGGCAAGGTACGCGTCGGCGAGGAAGTTGAAGTTATCGGTCTCGGTCAGCACAAGAAGACTGTTGTGACCGGTATCGAAATGTTCCGCAAGGAATTGGATGAAGGTATGGCCGGTGATAACGTCGGAATCCTTCTCCGTGGTGTTGAAAAGACGGATCTCGAGCGCGGACAGGTTGTCGCAAAGCCGGGTTCGATCACACCGCACACAAATTTCAGTGCAAAGGTCTACGTGCTTTCGAAAGACGAAGGCGGCAGACACACACCGTTCTTCAATGGGTACCGTCCGCAGTTCTATTTCCGTACGACAGACGTAACAGGTGTTGCGACCTTGCCGACCGGAGTGGACATGGTCATGCCCGGCGATAACATCGAAATGACGATCGAGCTTATCACTCCGATCGCTATGGAAGAGGGATTGCGCTTCGCTATTCGCGAAGGCGGCAGAACCGTCGGAGCCGGTGTTGTCGATAAGATCACAAAATAATATTCAAGTCGGGCGCTTGCCAAGGTGAGCGCCCTTTCTTTTTTGTTCATTCTCAAGTAACACGCAAGCGCAGTTTCCATGCAAAAGATACGCATAAAGCTCAAGTCTTACGATCACAACCTGATCGATAAGTCTGCGGAAAAGATTATCCGTACGGTAAAGCCGACCGGATGTGTTGTTTCCGGACCTATTCCTTTGCCAACAAAGAAATCGGTATACACCGTTAATCGCTCTCCTCACGTCGATAAGAAGAGCCGTGAGCAGTTTGAACTTCGTGCTCACAAGCGCTTGATCGATATCTTGAATTCCAATAGCCGTACTGTGGATTCGCTCATGAAGCTTGAGCTGCCTGCAGGCGTGGAAGTCGAGATCAAGGTTTAATTTGAGCGGGCACTGAGCCCAAATGGTAGTGAGGGCAGTCTTCTTGGCTGTCCGGGCAGGAGCGGGATGAGATGCCTGTTCCATAGAATATGAAATTTTGCGTCGATAAAAAATAATGAGCGCACTTTTAGGAAAAAAAGTAGGGATGACAGGAGTCTTTGACGAGGAGGGGCAGTACGTGCCCGTCACCGTCATTCAGCTCGGTCCTAACTACGTTACACAAAAGAAGACGAAAGAGAAGGATGGCTACGATGCCCTGCAGATCGGCTTTGAAGAAAAGGCCGAGCGCAAGGCGAATGAGCCTGCTAAAGGCCATTTCGAAAAGGCCGGTACGACACCTCTGCGGTATATCCGCGAGATCCGCTCTTTTGACGAAGCGAAGTTTAAGGCACTCGAAGCCGGTGCAGAGATCAAAGCCGGAGACGTCTTTAACGAAGGCGATACGATCCATGTGATCGGCACTTCCAAAGGCCGCGGTTTCCAGGGTGTTGTTAAGCGTCACCATTTCGGCGGCGTTGGCCAGCAGACTCACGGTCAGTCCGATCGTGAACGTGCGCCAGGATCTATCGGAGCTTCGAGCTATCCCTCACGCGTCTTCAAAGGACAGCGAATGGGCGGACGCATGGGAGGTGAGCAGATCACAACCCGCAATTTGAAGATCATGCGAATCATACCGGAGCAGCATCTTATTCTTGTAAAAGGATCTATCGCAGGAGCGAAGAACCAGCTTGTCAGAGTCGTTAAAGGATAAGATAAGAGGAAATCTCTAAGATATTAATAATATGGAATTAGAAGTCTATAATATAAGCGGAGCAAAGACCGGCAAGAAGATTTCGGTCGATGAGGAGATCTTTGGGATCGAACCGCACGAGCATGCGATGTGGCTTGCTATTAAGGCAACGCTCGCTAATCGCCGTTCCGGAACGCATTCAACGAAGGGCCGCAGCGAAGTTGCCGGTTCGACAAGAAAGCTTTTCCGTCAAAAAGGCACAGGCCGCGCACGCCAGGGAGATATTAAGAGTCCGCTTCATCCGGGCGGCGGCACAATGCATGGCCCGAAGCCGCATAAATATGTGCAGACTCTTCCGAAGAAAGTGAAGCAGCTTGCTCGTAAGAGTGCCCTTTCTCAGAAAGTCAAAGCCGATGCATTCTATATAGTAGAGGATTTCTCCTGGAATGAGGCAAAGACGAAGAACATGGAGAGCTTGCTCAAGTCATTGAATCTCGTCGGAAAGCAATCGTTGCTTTTGACGACGGCTCATGATGAGAATGTGTACAAGAGCGGCCGCAACATTCCGACTCTTACTGTTGTCGAAGCCGATAAGGCATCGATGTACGACATCTGGAAGAATCGTGTGCTGATCGTTCAGCAATCGGCCATCCCTGTTATCGAACAAGGATTCAAGGGCGGAAAGCCTCAGGTAGAAGTCGAGCACATTGCTCTTAACATGTAATCGTTACTATAGGAAAAGATAACTGTAATGGAACAGGCAATTTTACGCAGACCGCTTCTAACGGAAAAAGCAACACTTCTCGGAGAGAAGGGGATCTATACGTTTGAAGTATCTCCGGAGGCAAATAAGATCCAGATCGGTGCTGCAATCGAATCGCAGTTTGATGTCAAAGTTTTAGATGTCCGGACTCTCTGGATGCCGCTTCGCCGCAGATCGCAATTCACCCGCAAAGGCGTGTTGCGTGGCACGAAAAGCCGCAGAAAGAAAGCTATCGTTACACTGAAGCCCGGTTTTGCTATCGATCTCTTCACACCGATGGAGACGAAGGAGAAGTCGGAATTATAAGTTTTGCGGCCTTTATTGGCAGCATCAATTAAGCCCGGATTCGAGGCGATAAATCGAAGAAAGAAAAACTAGAATATGGCAATAAGAAATCTAAAACCGAGAACAGCAGCAACGAGGTACTACTCGATCTCCACATTTGAGGAGATCACGAGTACGACTCCGGAAAAATCGCTGTTGAACAAACTCTCGAAATCCGGCGGCCGCGGTAATACCGGACGCATCACGTCGCGACATCGCGGCGGCGGACATAAGCGGATGTACCGCATCATTGATTTTAAGACGGAATTGGATGGCGTGCCCAATAAGCAGGCGGTCATCGATCAGATTCTAAGTCCGATCTGGGGAATTACATTCGCGGGCGGAAAGATTGAGCTTAAAGACCTCAAAGGATTCTCCAATGACAAG
>JAUZOQ010000054.1 GCA_030706385.1 Bacteroidota bacterium
GGCATCAATGGGCGATCCCGTCGCAGTACTATTGATGTTACGAACAGTATCTCGATCGATAAGGGCGTTCGCATCGTCAGCCGCAAACCAGACAAAACTGCACTTAGTCACGTTCGGATTGCTTCGCAGGCAGATCTTCCATCCTCCGACTGCAGAACCCGGATCGATTGGACTGTTATCGGTATGGAAGTAGGCAGTATACGTAGTTGCAGAGTCAAAAACCCATCCTTGTGCCGGAATGATCTTCGAAGGGCGGAGCGTACCGCCATTGATATTGAGAAGTTGGAATGCAACATTCCAAATTGTGCTCGATGATTGCTGAGGGAAAGTACCCTGAAGATTTCTGTTAACCATCGTAAAGGTAAAGCAGGGATCGGCGCCGCTTGTTGAGGGAATGATGGTACATGTGTCAAGCTTATCGTACTGCTGGAATTGCGTGCATGTCGTCTGGAATGTGCCGGTGCTGATATCGGTGCCGGAGTTGCGAGTTGTCCAGTTAATGGTCACCGGATTATCGAATTGGTCATTTCCGCCCGAGTAGGAAAAAATAAAATTGCTTACTGTGAGATTGGGCGCGATTCCGCCATTATCGGAAGTGACGTCAATACCGACGCTATTTCCGTCGAACGTATAGGTCCAATGAGTCGGAGATGCAAAATCGTAGAATGTCACATCGGGATTCGTGCTGACGATATCGAATTTGATCTCGTCGATATTCTTTTGAGCAGTATTATGATTGCTGACGGTTACGTTGAATGCACAGATATTATCGGTACTCGACTGTGGCCTGACGGTCAGGATATCTCCTTGTGCCCGGACACCGGAGGCTGCAGCAAGGAAGATGGGGAGCGCAAGACAAAAAACAACAAATTTATTCATAGCTCGCATTGCGTTATTTGTAAAAATTGAATTCCTCTAAGACACCATTCTTTGGTGAGAAAGGCACCGTTACTATTGAAACCGTGCACCCTACCGTGAAAATTCCGTACTTTTGCATAATTATGTACCTGCGCGTAAGGTATGCAGCCTCTATTTATTGGCAAGATAAAATTACGAAGAAATAATGAACGACCCCAAGAAACCGACTTTTCCGGAGCGGAGTGTACTGTTCGTTTCCAGCGAAGTCTATCCCTATGCGAAGACTGGCGGATTGGCAGACGTCAGTTCGGCGCTTCCCCAGGCATTGCGAGAGTTCAATCACGACGTTAGGCTGATCATGCCCAAATATGGATTCATCGGTGAAAAGAAGCAAAAGATCCATATTATCAATAGGCTGCAGGGGATGGATTTTCAAGTCGGCGATACTCTGGCTACCGTTAACGTTAAATCAAGCGCAATTCTGACTCCCCGAACTCGCGTTCAAATCTATCTGGCCGAAAACGAAGAGTATTTTTCACGGATGGGGTTGTATTCCGATCCGAACACGGGTATCGATTATCCCGATAATGACGAGCGATTCATCACCTTTAGTCATGCCGTGCTCGGATTATGCAAACGCTTGCTCTGGAAGCCCGATATTATTCACTGCAATGATTGGCAGACGGGGCTTATCCCGCTTTACCTGAAAGAAGCCATGAAGGAAGATCCATTTTTCCGCGGCACGAAAACGGTCTTTACGATCCATAATCTTGCCTATCAGGGAAATTTCCCGGCAACATCGTATCCGAAGACCGGTCTTCCGCTCGAATACTTCACTCCGAACGGGCTGGAATTCTACGGGAATATGAGTTTTGTCAAGGCAGGCATTGCTTTCGCCGATGCGATCACAACCGTTAGCGAAACGTACGCCGAGGAGATCAAGACAAAGGAATTCGGATGTGGCATGGAAGGCTTGCTCAATAAGCGCAAGAAGGACCTCCATGGAATTACGAATGGAATCGATATGTCGATCTGGGATCCGGAGAAAGATCTGAACATCGTCAAACGCTACGATGCATCGACTCTGGATATTAAGGAAGAGTGCAAGATCGATCTCTGCGATTCGATGAATCTTCCTTACCAGAAGGGTACGCCTGTCATCGGATTGATCGCGCGATTTGTCGATCAAAAAGGTTTGGATCTCCTGGTAGAGGTCATGGATCCTCTGCTGAAATCCGGCGCGCAGTTAGTCGTGCTGGGATCGGGAGAGAAGAAATACGAAGAATTCTTCACCAAGCAGATGAAGAAACATCCCAAACAAGTGGGAGTATACCTTGGCTTTCACGATAATTTCGCTCACAAGATCGAAGCGGGTTCGGATCTGTTCATCATGCCGAGCGCCTACGAGCCATGCGGACTCAATCAGATGTATTCGATGCGGTATGGTACGGTGCCGGTTGCGCGCCGCACCGGAGGCCTGGCCGATACGATCACCGATGCCCTTGAAGCTACGAAGAAAGAGCCTGCTACGGGATTTCTCTTTGATAAATATGACGGTAAATCCTTCTGGAAGGCGTTGGAGCGTGCCATCGGAGTCTATAAGAAGCATCCGGCAAAATGGCGTGAACTTCAGGTTAACGGCATGGCCAAAGATTTTTCGTGGAACCGCTCGGCGCATAAATACGCAGAGCTTTACGAGAAACTCCTTGCCAAACCCTGATCTGCGGGCTAGAACGGATTCATTGTTACCCAAGATTTTTCAAACTCCCTCAGGATGTTTGCTGTTTACTTAGCCCAATGCACAAAATTCAAACCTTGGGGAAGTGGAATTTCCTCTTCTTCGTCGTCATAATCGGATTCTCGCTCGCTTCATGCAAGGAACAGATCGCCGATATCGGAAGTCGGTATTTGCATGATACGATTTCCAGTGGAATTCATACGTTCTCCGATTCCTCTGCATTCACGTTTCAACCTGTCATCAAAAGAACGGCCCTCATTACTCTTGGCCGCAATGTTGCGATAAATTCCGGAGCTGCAGCTCTCATCTTCGGCAAAGTACCCTCCGAGAACCTTGAGGCCTGGGCTGCCATGAAAATTCCGATCATGCCCGATAGCATCGGTCAGATCCTGAACGATACGCTGATTCTTCGGATGAGATTTGCGTATCAATACGGAAACACTAGCGATCAGAGCATTGATTTCTCGATCTATACGGAAGTAAATAATAAGGTTAACGATTCGACGACAACGCTATCTCTTACCGATCTCGGGCAGATCGTCGGATCCTACAAAGGAACAGTTGCAAACGATTCGCTCCTAACGATTTCGATACCGCTCGACAACAATCTCTTGAGTGCACCGCTACGAACTGCATCGCTTGCTTTAGTGCTGGTTCCGAATTCGGGAATGAATACGATGCGTGCATTTGCATCCATCGACAACGGAGATAATACATTCTCGCCTCAATTGAAGTTTACGGTGAAGCAGACAAGCGATACGACTTCGATCACACGCTATCCGACAAATGATTTTCATATCGTGCTTTCGGATAAGCCCGCACCGGCCGGCGAAATTCTTCTACGCGGAAGCTATGCAGCGCGTGCGCGAGTTGTTATCAATATGAAGAATATTCGCGATGCTCTGCAGCTCAATCCGTTCGCAACGATCAATAGCGCCATCATTCAGGTGCGCAGCGATGCCGCAGCCCGTGTGACGAGTAACGTACCCGTCGATACGGTCGGTCCCTCCTTGGTCTATATTCCGAACACTTCTACTTATGATTCCGGACACGTTTGGATCAACTACGGAACACATAGCACTGCCGATCCCGATCTCTATGAATTCCAGGTTCGCAGCTATGTTGAGAATGCACTGCGGCTGGGTAACGATAGCCTTGTACTCGAACTGCGCGCCGGATTCAGATATGGTTCGATCAGCGGTTCATCGGTCGATGTCGAAGATCTCAACATTAATCGCTGGGTTCTCTATGGAATGGATTACGGATCGAGCGATGCCGATAAGGCAAAACGTCCAAAACTTGTGATCACCTATTCGTACTTACGATAAAATTATTCGCTAATGAAGTTCGCTATCGAAAGGCTATCACGAATCACTTGCACTGCGCTGGCTATTGCTGCATGTCTCGTCGCATGGAGCGGAAGCCTCTATGCTCAGGGCTCTCCGTACGATTTTATCGGCTTTGGAGACCCGGTGACAACTCAATCTCCGCGTATGGAAGGTCTTGCAGGCGCAGGTGTTGCAAGTACGGAGTCGCGTACGATCAACGATATGAATCCCGCTGCCTGGTCGATGCTGACACGCGCAAGGATCGAAGCGCGATTAGGATTTGCTTACGACAAAAGCGACCTCGGTTCGAGCGAAGGAATTCAGCGCATTGTGAAATTTTCCGGAGCAAGTTTTGCTACTGCTCTCTGGGAAAAACAGAAGATCGGATTTGCGCTCGGATTTGCTCCGCTCACGAATGCTGATGCCCAAACGCAACAGACCGATACGCTCGGAACGACGATCTATAAGCGAGAGGGCGGATTGTCGCAGCTCTACATCGGTCTTTCGGTACAGCCTGTCTCTGCGCTTAATATCGGAGCGCGGGCAGATTTCCTTTTCGGTAATCTTCGAACGATCAGCCAGGCCGATGTTTCACAAGGTCTTGAAACAAGTCCCGGAGTTTTTCAGCGAGAGTACTCGATGGCGGGATTTCGAGGGACCTTCGGCTTCCTCTTAACACTCGATACGCTTTTCTCAGAGCTCAAAGGCTTGACGATCGGAGGAGCATTCTCCACCGGATCGTCGCTTTCATCGAAACAGCGGACCTTGGTCACGCCGATCAATTCTTCTCTCGATTCAACGATTGAAACCGTTGGCTATGGCTATTATCCGGCACTCATCCGTCTCGGTATTGCAACGAGATTCGGAGATAGATACCGTGCTGAAGCCGATATTTCCGGACAGGATTTTTCGACTGCTTCGTTCTATTCGTTGACCAGTACTGTTGCCGGCGATCCCAACCTCGGTGCTTCGAACAGATATTCGTTCGGAGTTGAACGCCTGCCCATCATGGGAGAAGAAGCAAAGGGAGTGCCATTCTGGGAAAGAACAGGCATACGGCTTGGTGGAAGTTATGCAACACTGCCGTTCCGGCCTAGCGATCTGACAAAACCTTCCGATCCGTCAGCAAAAACATCGGTGACCGAACTTAGTTTTTCAGCCGGATTGGGGTTGCCATTGAATCTCGAATCGCTTTTCGATTTTTCCGTTACGCTCGGAGTGCGTAATCCTGCAGTTACAGGAGCGGCACCGAAAGAATTCTTTTTTAAGATGGGAGCATCGATCAGTTTATCGGAAAAATGGTTTGTGCCCCTTAGAAGGGAAGACGACTAATGACGATTGCACTTGCAGCAGATCATGCCGGATTCGTTTATAAGGAGAAGGCAAAAGCATATCTGAAATCGAAAGGATATGATACGATCGATTTTGGAACATATTCGGCAGAACGTGTCGATTATCCCGATTTCGGACACATTGCTGCCGAATCGGTCGCTAAAGGAGAATCCGAACGCGGCGTTTTTGTCTGCGGAAGCGGCATTGGTATTTCGATCGCAGCGAATCGCCATAAAGGCGTTCGTGCCGTCGATGCCGTTACGGTCGAAATGGCAAAGCTTGCACGCGAGCATAACGATGCGAACGTTCTGGCATTTGGCGAGCGCCTGATCTCCTGGGATGAAGCAGAAAAGATCATTGATGTTTTCTTTGCAACGGAGTTCGAAGGCGGGCGGCATACGGTACGCGTCGAGAAACTCGATAATTGTTGATCTGCATCCGTTGGACCAGATCGGTTTTTTTTCTACTTGGAAAATAGAAGAGTCAGTATATGAATCTCACCATTCAAGATAAAGAAATCGCGCAGGCAATTTCCAATGAACTTGGAAGGCAGCAGCATGGCCTGGAGCTTATCGCAAGCGAAAATTTTGTTTCTGCTCAAGTCCTTGCAGCGCAGGGAAGTGTGCTGACCAATAAATATGCCGAAGGATATCCGGGCAAGCGATATTACGGCGGTTGTGAATTTGTCGATGTTGTCGAAGATCTTGCCAGAGACCGTGTGAAAAAACTCTACGGTGCCGAATATGCTAACGTTCAGCCGCATTCGGGATCACAGGCGAATATGGCCGTCTATTTTACTTTCCTCAAGCCGGGCGATGTTGTGCTCGGAATGAATCTATCGCATGGCGGACATTTGACTCATGGACACCCGGCAAATTTTTCGGGACAGCTCTATAAATTTGCTGCCTACGGCGTTCACAAAGAAACCGGATACATCGATTACGACGATGTTGCTGCGAAAGCAAAAGAGCATAAGCCGAAGATGATCACCGTCGGTGCAAGTGCATACTCGCGCGATATCGATTTCAAGAAATTCCGTGAGATCGCCGATTCGGTCGGAGCCTGGCTCTTCTGCGATATGGCGCATCCTGCAGGTCTTATTGCCAAAGGCCACTTAACAAATCCGCTTCCGCATTGCCATGTTGTTTCATCGACAACACATAAAACACTTCGCGGTCCCCGCGGAGGAATGATCTTAATGGGCAAAGATTTTGAAAACACCTGGGGCGCCGTTGCACCGAAGAGCGGAAGAGTGAAGATGGTATCGGAGCTTATCGACTCTACTGTCATGCCCGGCATTCAGGGTGGTCCGCTGATGCACGTGATCGCAGCGAAGGCTGTTGCATTCGGTGAAGCATTGCAGGATGACTTCACGGCATACGGAGCGCAGGTGATCGCCAATGCCCGCAGGCTTGCAGCGCAACTTGTCGGAAAAGGATACAATATCATTTCCGGAGGCACGGATAATCATTTAATGCTTGTCGATCTCCGCACAAAAGATATTACCGGTAAAGCTGCCGAAGATGCGCTTGATAAAGCCGCTATCACGGTAAATAAGAATGCAGTCCCGTACGATGATAAATCGGCTCTAGTCACCAGCGGCATCCGCATCGGCACATCTGCTGTTACGACGCGCGGAATGAAAGAAGCGGAAATGGATGCCATTGCAGAATTGATCGATAGAGTTGTTACTCGTTCGGCCGATGAAAAAGTAATCGCCGATGTAAAGGAAGAAGTGAAGAATCTCACGCTGCGTTTTCCACTTTACAAATAATGCCGATTCCTGCGATCACTAATGAACTTGCTTGATAATGCCCGCTGATCCGAATTCCGTACCGCAAAGTGATGTCGAGATGTCCATTTGGGATCATCTCGAAGAGTTGCGGCATGTTGTTATTCGCGCAGTGCTGGGAATCGTCGCAGGCATGATCATCTGTGCCATCTTCACCGATTGGATCCTGAATGTCGTCATCCTTGCACCGGCCTTGAAGGTGAAGCCTCCTTTCAAGTTCATGAATCCCGAGATCTACGGCCAGCTCGAACTTTATATGCAGGTCATCATCTGGGGCGGAGTGATCGTTTCGTTTCCTTACACGCTTATTCAGATATGGAAATTCATCGAGCCCGGCCTGCATCAGCATGAGAAGAAATACGTCCGTACCATTACCTTCTATACCGTATTCAGTTTCTTAGTCGGAATGGTATTCGCTTATTGGGTGATGCTTCCGATGACACTCGATTTTGCATCGTCGTTCGGCTCGGAGTTCATCATGAATTTACCGGATGTCCATAAGTACCTTTCGGTTTTTCTAATGACGATCATCATTTCCGGAATCGTCTTCGAGCTTCCGCTGATCTCGTATTTCCTTGCACGTCTTGGCATTCTCACGCCACCATTCATGCGTCATTACCGGCGGCATACGCTAGTCGTTCTGCTTTTTCTGGCAGCGATCCTATCGCCCGGCGGTAATCCGCTTCTGCAGCTCATCCTTTTCTTTCCGCTTTGGGCGCTCTTTGAACTTTCGATCTTTGCAAGCGTGCTTGCTACACGTCAGCGCAAGAAAAAATTACTTCAATCGTAATGCTTCACTCCCTATCGGACATTCTTTCCCCGGTCAAAGATGAAGCGAATGAATTCAATCGCCGCTTCAAGCGGTCGATGATCTCTACTGTTCCTCTTGTAAATCTTATTGCAAAATACCTGATCCGCACTAAGGGCAAACAGATCCGTCCGATGCTTGTGCTGCTTTCAGCAAAGGCCTGTGGCGGAGTTGTCGATGCCACGTATCGTGCTGCCACACTCGTCGAACTCCTGCATACGGCAACACTAGTGCATGATGATGTCATCGATGAAGCCGATACTCGCCGAGGCTTTGCAAGCATTCGCTCGCTATGGCGAAACAAAGCCGGCGTGCTTATGGGTGATTATTTGCTGGCAAAGGGTTTGCTGCTTACGGTTGAGACGAGCGAGTATCATTTCCTGGAGATCACTTCAACTGCCGTGCGCAGAATGAGCGAAGGAGAGTTGTACCAGCTTCAGAAATCGCGACAGCTCAATATCGATGAAGCGTCGTACTTCAAACTGATCGCCGATAAGACGGCATCGCTTATTGCCACGTGCTGCGAGATCGGAGCTGCAAGTGTTTTGGAAAAAGGAGAGAATGCCGCGCAGCGCGAAAAGCTCCGTGCCTATGGTGAAGCTGCAGGTATTGCCTTTCAGATCCGTGATGATCTTTTCGATTATGAAGATGGAGCCAAGATCATTGGCAAACCGGTTGGTAACGATCTTAAAGATAAGAAGCTGACACTGCCGCTCATCCATACGCTATCAACTCTCGAAACAAAAGAAGAGCAGCGCATCCGCAAACTCATTAAATCCGGTAAAGCTTCGGAAGGTGAGCGAAAACTCATCATGAATCTTGTCGCTGCAACCGGAGGACTAAGTTACGCAAGAACAAAGGCCGAAGAATATTCCGAAGCTGCTAGGAAGGCGATTGAAAGTCTTCCCGAATCAACTGCAAAGAAAGCCCTGATAGATTTTTCGTATTACGTGATCGAGCGTGAGAAGTAAATTCTCCGCGCGATGACAAGTTTTTTATCCCTTCACCGCTCCTGCCGTTAGTCCTGCAATGATCTTCTTCTGAAAGACTGCAAAGAGAAGCAGCACCGGTAATGCCGAAAGTCCCGCTCCTGCCATTAAATGACCGAGATCGACCGATTGCTTGCCCTGAAAAAATGTCAGCGCAACAGGCAGAGTACGCATGCCTTCCGTATTGGTAAAGAGAAACGGAAAGAGAAAGGCATTCCAGATATTCAGGAATTGATAGAGAAACAGAACTACTAAGGCAGGCCTTGCCAAGGGGAAAATAATTTTGTGAATGATGCGCATGAGTGAAGCGCCATCGATCCGGGCCGCTTCTTCTAGCTCCTTCGGAAGTTCGGAAATATACTGGCGAAGAAGAAATATTCCGATCGGAGAGACGATAAACGGAATCGTCAGCGCAGCGTACGAATTGATCCAGCCGAAGGTGACGATCTCGCGGTAGAGCGGAATCATCACCACATAGACCGGAACCATGAGCACGATAAGAACGGAGGCGAAGAGCACACGCTTGAATTTGAATTCCATTCGTGCAAAAGCATACGCCACATAGAGACAGAGAATGCAGTTGCCAAAGGCAACGACGGCACTGACCAGAACGGAATTGAGAAAATAGATGGAGTAATTATCTGCTGAAAGTATGTCGGTGAAATTGTGAAAAGAAAATCCCTTTCCAAATAGCTCCGAAAGCGTCGAACTGCTTGCCGGATTATCGGAAAGCGAAAGCACGATCATCCAGAAGAGTGGAAAGAACGTTACGATCGAGCCGACGATAAGAAGCGCGTAGCTTCCCATCCGCCCATTCGTCCAACCGCTCATCCGCCTCCGCCTCATACTCGCGTCTCCAGATGTCCGGGAATCCTACCGCCGAAGGGATCGCCTTCGTTCTTCTGCTCCTCTTCTTTCGCTTGAGCGTGGAGCGTGCGAACCAGAACCTTATTCGCCGGAGTATCGACGACGATAATGCTCGTTCCCGGCAGCACGAATTCTCCCTGCGTTACGACATCGACTTTATTTCCATCGATCAGAGCCGAGCCTGCAGGACGAAGAGGAGTGATCGCCGTGCCTTCCTTGCCGATAAGGAGCTTCTTTTCGGCAATGATATGATTGATATTGCCGGAGACGGTTTGATTGACAAACTTTTTCAGCCAAGGCCAACCCGGAGCATACTTGAACGTAATACCGACGAGAATAAAAAGGCCGATCAGTGCAGTGGCAAGCGTGACCGTCGTTTCCCGGAGACGGTCCGGAGTAAGCGTTGAGATATCACCTGCCAGAGCTAGGAAAATGCCGAGGAAGATACCGATCACGCCGAGTATCGCTGCCGTGCCGAACGTCGGGATCGGCGTAAGCTCGAGCATGAAGAGGATAA
This sequence comes from Bacteroidota bacterium, assembly GCA_030706385.1. GTDB lineage: Bacteria > Bacteroidota > Ignavibacteria > Palsa-1295 > Palsa-1295 > PALSA-1296. The sequence goes on from JAUZOQ010000054.1 coordinate 10,230, forward strand.
TGCCGGCAAAAAAGAGAATGATTGCAACGACGGGCGCCACTTGCGTAATATACTGTCCGCCGAAGAAGAGGATCAGCGAAATGACGGAGATGATCGTTACGATTCCGAAATGACCGGTCTTGATCGAGTAGAAAAGCCCTGCCAGTCCGATCATGATCAGAAGCGAGCTTACGAATGGCATGGTGAGAAAGCGGATGAGCTTATCGCCGGCAGTCTCAGATGCGGTGGTGATCTCAGCATTCGGAATGTTGAATGCTTTCAAAACGTCATCGATGGAATTCGATTCGGCATCGAGATATTTTACCTTCATCGCATCTTCCGTTGTTAGCGTCAACAGTTTTCCTTTAGCAAGGAAAAATCCTGAGATGCTATCGAGCCCTAAAGATTCATCGACCATTGCTTCGGCGATACGCGGATCGCGTCCGTTGCGCTCGGCCGTTGTTCGCATTTCGGCGCGCATGTAGCTGACATATTTTTCCGGAGCTTTCGTGCCTTCCTGATCGACAGGAGTCGTCGCTCCCATTGTTGCACCCGGAGCCATGGCGATCTTTTTGGCTGAAAGCGTAATGAGCGAACCGGCAGAGATGGCTCGTTTATCGACGAAGGCAATTGTCATCGGCACCTTCGCATTAAAGATGGCATCCCGAATTCTCGTTGCCGCATCGACTCTGCCGCCAAATGTATTAACATGCAGCAGGATGACGGCATTATCCTTTTCCGCTTCGAGCGCAGCATGCTCGACATACGAAGCCATGCCAAGATCGACTTCACCGGAGATCTCGATCACATGAACACGCTGCTTCGTCTGAGCATGAAGAAGGGAAGTGCAAAGCACTCCCAGCAGAAGAATTGAGCGGATAAGATGTTTCATAGCGGATAGACGGCTGTAGTTGTTCGTAATTTAGGAAACGCTCTTGGTGTATGGAAGGATTCAAGCATTTCTTATCCCATCGGTGCAAGGGGGAGTTTTTATTCAGAGTTAGTGTTAATTTTCTCCATGAAATACATCGTCCTATTACTTGTTTTCTGTGGCTTTTGCGCTTCCTCCTCTCTTGCCCAAAACGGAAATTGGAAACCCGAGCAACTGATTGCCTTATTTCGAGACACGACTGATGTTCCAATGTCACGCGGTGAGCACTATCCGTTTAACCAGATAAAAGATAACACTCTGTCGTTAGGAACATGGAAAGGGGTGAACTGGGGGACCTTTCATTCTGACGAGTTTAGCATACACATCAATCAAATCTCGCCCGTAGTGAAAGGCACCTTCGAAATGCTTGTAAGGCAGATTGAAGCTCAAGATACGCTAAGGGGATTAATTCGCGGAATTGCCACAAAAAATAGAATTGTACTCGCAGTGAAATATATAGGCGCTAATCGAGGGTATGATATCATGGAAGGAAAATCTTTCACGGTTGAACGAAGCAAAGGACTGGGAATACAGATATTCTCCGGGATGATCGAGGACGAGAATCTGAAGAACGCAAGCAAAGAGCAGTTTATGCTATATAAGGAGCACTAACCTTTGAGGTGTGCCCCAACCGTTGTACAAATCTGTTAGCGCAATACTGGATACTGCAAGGAATCTATACAAGCTAGTAAGGAGATAATATTTTAGTATAGGATTTGCAATAATATCTTTCCCGATGAAATACTCTAACGTATCCTTGATTGTAGTGCTGCTCGCGGTGGCTTCTTCCTGTACTCATTCATCACACGATTGGCTTCGTACGGATAGAGCGGAATTCGAAAAGCTTTTCCCATACTTCGATACTATAATTCGGAACTCAGAATACTACAGCAAACTGCAAGTTGCCCCAGAACTTGCAATACCGGACACTTTGTCTGTCGGAACATGGAGAGGAAATTTATATGATGCTGCATGGGGAGCGGAAGAGATTACAATGAAAATTTCGCAGACTTTCCCGTTTATCAAAGGTAAATTCTATTCGGTCAGGCTTTCTACAGATACCGGGCCAGATAGCGTCGGAGGAGAATTAAGGGGATTGAAGAAAGGTGAGCGCTATATCATGGTTTGTCAGTATCGCGGAACCGAAGAGTATCTCTTCTTCATAGAAGGCCGTTGCTTCAAGGTAGACCAAAAAGATGAGATCCATTCGATGATCGGAAATATTATTGCCGAGCATGAATGGTTTCGATCAAAAGGTAACTTCGGATTGAGAAAAGTGATGCGGTAGCTCTTGCTTCACTAAAAGCCCTATTTTTGTAGTAAATTATTCATCCACTTAATGAAAAAAGTACTCTCCGGTTTTGTTATTCTTTTTCTTGCTTCGGCAATAAACTCCGTCAGTCTTGGGCAGACCTTCGAATGGGCGCGCAAGAGCAGTACGAACATGCTCTCCACCGGTGCCGATATTGCAACCGATTCTCACGGCAATACCTACGTTGCCGGCACCTTTATCGGAACGTGCAGCTTCGGAGATCATACGCTGGCCTCGGAGAGCCGCGATATCTATTTAGTAAAATACGATCCGCAGGGCAAGGTCCTCTGGGCAAAGAGCGCCGGAGGCAGAGCCGATGACTTCGCCTACTCGATCGCTCTCAACAGTGATGGCGATTGCTACCTCGCCGGCTCCTTCGCACAGACCTTTCACATCGGAGCCGATAGCATCACGGCAAAAGGGTACCATGATATGTTCGTCGCCAAATACGATTCGAAAGGCGAGCTGCTCTGGACGCGAACGGCCGGCGGATACTATGACGATCATGCCGTTGCCATCTCTGTCGATAAATCCGGTAACTGCTATGTGGGCGGATTCTTCAAAGATACCATGTGGATCGCGAACACAGCGCTTGTGGGCAGGCGAGTTACATTGTTCGATATGTTCCTTGCTAAATATGATGAAGATGGAAAATTCCAGTGGGCGACAACTCTGGCAGGTTCGAACTATCAAACGCAGAACGAAGCGCTTGCAATGGTGACCGATCGCTCCGGCTCGACCTATCTCACAGGATTCTATCAGGGCGAAGCAATTTTCGATGGAAAGAAGTATACCAATCGCGGAGGCTTTGCTATGTTCTTAGCGAAGTATGATGATGATGGCAAGTTCCTTTGGGTGCGCACATCGAATACGGATGCTTCATCGATCGTCGGAAGAGGTATTGCTCTCGATAAGAAAGGCAATTGCTATGTTGCAGGAACATTCACAGGTTCGGCAACACTGGATTCGATCACGATAGTGACCAAGAATCTTGGGTATCCGGATATGTTTCTGGCAAAGTATACTCCTGATGGAAATGTAGTCTGGGTTCGAACGTCGGCAAGTTTTGGATTCAAGTCGCCGTATGATGTGGCCGTCGATGGAGAAGGCGATCCATACGTTTTCGGGACGTTTCGGGATACGGCATCGTTCGGGCCGATCACCGTCAGCAGCTCAGGCACGGAAAGTCTTTTCCTCGTCAAATATGCTTCGGCCGGAGTGCCGCAATGGGCAAAGGAAGTCGGAAGACACGGAGTAGTTCTTGGCAAAGCGCTAAGCATCGATAAATCCGGAGATGTCTTCATCACCGGAAATTTTACCGATACAGCCGAGTTCGGCAAAGCGCATCTGGAAGCGAAAGAGAATACGCAGGATATGTTCTTCGCAAAGCTTTCACCACGCCAGCTCGTGAAAGAAACGAAACTCGCCGATCCGCCCGGTCCGGATTTTACATTCATTTCCTGCTCGCTCGATCAGAGATCTCACACAGCAACGATTAAATACTCCATTCCGAAATCGAATTTCATTCTGCTTGAAGTCTATGACATCATGGGAACGGTGGCCGAATCATTTATCGAAGGGCAGCGCGACGCCGGTACCTATGAAGTGAAGCTCGATATGAAAAGCTTCAAAGAAGACGGCGATTATTACTGCAGGCTCCAGGCCGGAAAAGACAAACAGACGAAGAAACTAGAATTGACCGATTAAGTAAGCAACAGAAACATCTACGATGCAGCAAATCAAGCAGCGTTTTACTTTTCAATCAATTCTTTTTCTTCTCTTCCTTTGCATTGGATCTGCTGAGCTTCATGCGCAGCTCATACTTCCTACCGGAGGCAATCACCCTGAGCTTCATTGGAAGGAATTCCGAACTGAGCACTTCATCATTATCTATCATGACGGTCTCGATAGCGTTGCGCTGAAGGCCGCTCCGATGGCAGAAGAGGCATACACTGTAGTGACAACAAATCTGAAGACGCCTCTTGTCTCCAAGGTCAAGATCTATTTCTCCGACTACGACGAAGTCAAGAATGCATTTGCATTCGATGACGATTACATCTTTATCTGGATGCGCGGAATCCTCGATGATCTTCCATACGGTCTGCGTTCGAGCGGTACCTCGAAATGGCTGCGCAGTGTGATCACACACGAGTTCACGCATATTGTCATCGCCCATGCGACGAAGGATTTTTCTTCTCTCTTTTCTCCGGCAAGCAATGTGCCCCGATGGTTCAACGAAGGACTTGCGCGGTACATGGAGCCCGATGGATGGACAAGCGATCTCGATGCACTGCTTCGCGTTGCAACAGTGAGCGGCCATCTCGATCTCGGAGATGATGATGATTACCTATCCGGCAGTCTGATGTACGAAGGCGGGCAATCCTTCATCCGTTATATTGCCATGAAGTATGGAGACTCTGCACTCGTTAAGATCATCAAACATCCCAAAGAATTCTTGTCTTATGATTTTGATAAGGCAGTCAAGGATGTAACGAAAAAGGATCTCGGTGATCTCGAAGAAGATTGGCATAAGACGTTGAACGTCTATTTCAATACGACGTACGGCCAGAAAGAAGAAGCCGACGAATTTGCACATAAGATCCCCGTCGATCTCGCTGTTACGCTTGCTGCGAGGCTCGAACCGGGCGGCAAACGGATCGCCCTTATCGGAGGCCGCAGCAAGAAGAGCCCGCCGCGGTTGTATCTGCTTGCAAACGATACATCCGGCAAAGCTATTCTCCTAAGCGATGAAGCCGGCATCGAACCTGTGTTCAGCTGGTATCCGGGAGAAGATGCGCTCTGCATTTCGAAATATCGGATCGGCTCCAGCGGCACCATCGTTCACGATCTCTACAAAATTGAGCTGGAAACAAACGATCTCACTCGATTAACGGATGACGGCAGATACGAACAACCCGATGTTGCTCTGCAGGGAAACAAGATTGTTGCCGTCCGCACGGAGCAGAATCATTCCGATCTCTTCATTCTCAATCCCAACGGTTCGAATCCGGTGCAGCTCACACAGTACAACGATCCGAACACGCAAGTCTATGCGCCGCGATGGTCGCCTGATGGAAAAACGATCACATACTCCGTATTCCGATCGAACGGCATGCGTGATATTGCCGTCATTGATGTTGCATCGAAGCGAATCACGCTCATCACCAATGATTCGGCGAACGACCGATCGAGTGTATTTTCACCCGATGGAAAAGAAGTGGTCTTTCTTTCTCACCGCAATGGAATTCCGAATTGTTACCGGGCACATGCCGATGCAGGCGCCGCACTCATTCAGATGACCGATGTTGCCGGAGAGATGTTTCCTTGGGATTGGTCCGGAGCGAAAGACTCCATTCTGGCAACATCCTTCGATGCGAGAAACTCTGTCGGGCTATACTGGGTACCGGCCGGAAGGGAAGTTACCAGCGCTCCGATTCCAGAACTGAAGCCGAAGTACATCGACTGGCGGACAATGCATTTCCCACTGCTGACGCGTCCAGCGGATTCGATTCCGCAAGTTTCGATCACCGATGCGGGTGCATATAATTCACTGGTCCACATTCGCCCCATCTTCGTCTTGCCGGTATTGCATAGCGATAAAGGAAAGACAGGCGAACCAGGAACACGATTCGGTCTGATCGGTACTGCATTCGATCCGATGGAAAAACATATCTTCAATGCCTTCCTCGATTATGGAGATGAGAGCAATGAATTCGGCGGGCTGCTAAGCTACACGAATCGCCAGCTCTATCAAAACATCAATGTTACTGCTCTCCACATGTATGGCTTCGTGAAAACTTTGGAAGGAAGAGCAGTCTATGAGCGCGAAGAAGGAGGCTCGCTTTTAGTATCGCAAGTATTCTCTGCGCCCAATTCGTTAACGACATCGCATGTTGTTAGTATATCGGCATCACTGAGAAAACTCGAGCCGGCGAACTTAGAGGAGTTCGACTCGCTTCCATTCTCGCAAACACCGATCGGCTACAAGGGCATCGAGCTTTCACTGAGCTATCTGTTTCTTTCGAGAGATCTGATTTTCGGAGTTGAGTTTACCCATGCCGATAAGAATATGTCGAGCGATCTCACCTACACTCGGGCAAAACTCAATTTCGTCTATAAATATCCTTTCGATGAAGATCGCAACGTCATGCTCGCATTTCGCGGAGCAGGAGTTGCTCAATTCGGCGCTCAGATACCGCAGGAATATGTGGGCTTTACAACGGATGAAGTATTCGAACGCGGTTTCAATCCCCGCCACTTAGAGTATAACTATCGCCTGCGCGGAATCCGGCGGCCGTATTATGGAGATCGCCTCGCCCTTGGCTCGGCAGAGCTTGTGATGGGGTCGGGACTTTCTCTGGTAGCATTCTACGATATCGGAAGCGTATGGTACGATAAGACTCCATCGAATTACCCAACCGTAGAGACGACAACGCTTGCAAAAACAGGCTGGCTGCAGAGCGCCGGCACCGAACTCCGCTTGGGAAATGAAGGTATTGCAACGATCTCGGGCGGCGTGGGCTGGGAGCTACGGCGCCATCCGCCACCGGATTGGTATTTCCGGGTGACGACGTATTTTTGATCAGGCCTCCGTACCGAACCATTTATCTCGATGGCCTGTCTTTAAGCCAGGCCAAGAATATTATTTCAAATCGCTGAGGGACAGAGCTATGAAACGTCTATGCATTTTATTTCCGTCTGTCACGCTATTGACTTTAGGATTAACCGGTATCGCATTCAGTCAGAATACCTGGACAAAAGCATCGTCCCAAGGCTTTTCACCCCGCTTTTCATTTACTTCGAGTGAAGTTAACGGCAAGATATATGTGACCGGTGGGAGTTATACCTTTAGTCAAGTAAGCCCGACGACTCAGGCATACGATCCCAAAACAAATACTTGGTCTACTCTCAATACGAGCGGATCCTTCAAGATTAGGACTGCTGCAACGGCATGTGTGGTCAACGGAATGATCTATGTTATCGGTGGGTACGACGCGAATCTCACAGACATAAGTGAGGTCGATGTTTTTGATCCTGCGAAAAGTACATGGAGTGCTCCGACTGTAACCGGTACATTCGATCCTCGCGATGGGCATACTTCTGCAGTCGTGGGAAATAAAATTTATGTCATCGGTGGAAGCGACAGCCTTGGCAATTTTCCAAGTACCGTTGATGTTTTTGACCCATCAACGAACACTTGGAGCCAGCCCGAGACATTTGGTAAATTTACGCCTCGAACAGATCTTTCATCATGCGTCATTGACAATAAGATCTATGTTCTAGGAGGAAGTATTGACAGCGGGCTTAACACGAGTTATTCTCATGTAAGTATTCTTGAAGTGTTCGATCCTTCGACCAATCAATGGAGCAGCCCCGTAACCACAGGTGCGATGACGGGAAGAAGCGCATTTACTGCGAATGCTGTCGGAAATAAGATATATGCTATCGGAGGTTTAGGGTATGGGTCATACCCGTATGTTGATAACCTAGATGTCTTTGATCCGTCCACGAATACCTGGATTAGTCCGGCAACTGTAGGCCTATTTACAGATAGATTTTCCCTTAGTTCAAGCGTCGTAGATGGCAAAATATATGCCTTAGGAGGATTCAATTTTGCGTATTCGGATAGCGGCTCTCTAAATATAAACGAAATTCTTACTCCGGAATCGAGTTCAGTGGTTGTCGTTTCGAAGCCCGAGGATATTGTGCTATCGCCAAATCCCACGCATGGAATCACTACTGCCTATTCGATTCCTCAAGACGTATCGAGAATAGCGATTCTTAATGTGCTTGGTCAATCGGTACTTGAGATTCCGAGTGGCGGTCTTTCTGTCGCAAGGCTTAATCTCTCAAAGCTCGTTCCCGGTCTATATTACGCGCGATTTTTTTCAGGAAGGTCCGTTGTAGAAAAAAAGATACTGGTTGAACAATGGCCTTAAGACGCGTCATTTGAAATCTCATTGGGCTGGATTGCCTCGGTACTACAGCAAATCTCAATAAATTTAGGGTCCGGGCGTCTTTTTTTCGTATCTTTGTATTCAACAACATCAACGCCTTATGCCAAGACTGGCGCTGAAGAAGCGCATTCGGAAGATCTTAAAAACGCCAAAGCTCCTGCTTATTACGGCGACGATCCTCATCCTCTCAACAACACTTCTGTTTGCAAACAAGGGAATCTGGCGGCACGTATCGCTTCGCCGCGATGTCAGCTCTCTTCATGCAGAGGATGCAGCGCTCGATATCGAAGAACAGAAACTCAAAGATCGCGTCGCGCTTCTCGATAAAGAAGATCCGACAACGATCGAACGCATTGCCCGCGAACGCTTCCACCTGAAGAAACGAGACGAAATAATTTATCGGAGGGAGAAATCGGATGTCGGGTCTCGGGATGCGGGTTTCGGAAAGTAAGAATGCCTCTGAAGACATATAGGGATTTAGATGTTTGGAAGGTGTCGATGGATTTAGTAGACGCCATTTATGATTTGACCGAGAAACTTCCTTCCCATCAACGATACACGATTTCAAGCCAAATTGAACGGGCGGCTCTTTCGATTCCATTAAACATTGCAGAAGGATACGGAAGAATCCACACGGGGGAATATCTGCATCACTTGTCATACTCTCAAGGTTCTAATCGGGAAGTCGAAACTTTACTTATTATTGTTGCAAGGCCGAAATATGTTGAAAAAGAAGAACTGAAGACTGCGTGGGAATTAACCCAACGAGTGGGAATGATGTTGACGAAGTTGATAAAATCTCTTAAGAAATGACAGAAGCGACACCCGACACCCGATCCCCGAAACCAGATCTCGCAATAGGCGTTGACATCGGAGGCACTTCCACTAAGCTTGGCGTCGTTGATCTCAGTAAAGGCAAGATCCTCCGGGAAACCTCGTTCACCACTCCGAATTCCACTGCTCTCGATATGGCTGCACTACTTGCGCGGCATATCAATGTCCTTATCCATCAATATCCCGATATCACTTCCATCGGCATAGGTGTTCCCGGTGCAATGAATGCCGATCGAACTCTTGTGCAGAATCCGCCAAATTTTCCGAAATGGGAAGTCGAACCGCTGACGGAGTATGTTAAGGCCGCCGTTCCTATTTCCGAACTTGTCGTGATGGATAACGATGCGAAAGTTGCTGCGCTTGCAGAACAACGATTCGGTGCTGCGAAGAACGAGCAATTCTTCTTGCTGGCAACACTCGGTACGGGAGTTGGCGGCGCCATCATTGCCGATGGAAAGATCTTCCGGGGTGCTTTCGGAGGCGCCGGAGAGTTCGGACATATCATGATCGATTACAACGGCCCCGAATCCAACAGCGGGATCCGCGGATGTCTGGAAGCATATTTAGGACAAAAATATTTATCGGCACAAACTGTCGAAAAGTTGAAAGCAAGTAAGAAGGCTTCTTCGCTTCGCTCCTTCCTGCCTGCAGGAAATTTAGAACCAAAAGATATTTATGGAGCCGCGCAGAACGGCGATGATTTTGCAAAGGAAGTTCTCGCTGAGGCGGGGATGATTCTCGGAATCGGATTCGCATCGGTGGCAACACTTCTGGATATCAGGCTATTTCTTGTCACCGGCGGAGTTGCGCAGGCCGGCGATCTTCTTCTTGCCCCCGCGCGGGAAGCGCTAAGAAAGAATGTGCTTGCGCATCAGAGGGATTCCGTCGAGATTCGTCCGGCGAAATTCGTAACATCGGCAGGAATGATCGGTGCTGCTCTCTTGACGGAAGCTCATGCTGCCGAACAGCCTGAAGTTGTTTTTTAGATGATGTGTTTTGCCGGGATTATTCGTCCGGCCCCTGCCAGTTAGATAATACGATAACAAAAGAAAAATGACATTCATAGAAAAGATCAAATCCGCACAAGCAAAAACGAATTCAAAACTCTGCATCGGCCTCGATACGGCGCTTGCGAATGTGCCGGAATTCCTGCATGGCGAATCAAATCCGGTTCTTGCCTTCAATAAAGCGATCATCGATGCAACGAAGGATCTGGCCTGTGCCTATAAGCCCAATCTTGCATACTATGAAGCATACGGCGCCAAGGGCATTGAGGCACTTGAGGGCACGCTTACTCATATTCCTTCCGACATATTTACCATCGCCGATGTCAAGCGCGGCGATATCGGAGCGACAAGCGATCAATACGCCCTCGCATATCAAGAGCTTTATCCTTTCGATTCGGTTACCATCAGTCCGTATATGGGTAGCGATTCCGTTCAATCGTTCTTAGGGCGGGAGGATCGTGGCGTGTTCTTTCTAGGACTAACATCAAACCAAGGTGCGAAAGATTTTCAGTATCTTGAACTGCAAAACGGTAAGAAACTCTATGAAGAGGTAACCGATAAAGTTCGAGAATGGAGTAAGGCAAAGAAGAATTGCGGACTCGTAGTCGGAGCGACGAAAGCGTCGGAATTAAAGGCGCTGCGCGAGCGAGCTCCGGAGCTGCCTTTCCTTGTTCCAGGTATCGGCGCACAGGGTGGTTCGCTGCGTGATGTTCTCGAAGCCAATGGAAATGGTATCGCACTCATCAACGTCAGCCGTGCAGTCTGCGGCGCATCGAAAGGAAAGGATTTTGCCGAAGCGGCGCGGGCGGCTGCAGAGAAACTTGTTGAAGAGATGAGGTGAGCTGCCGGAGTATTTCCGTAATTTTGTCTTCCCGAAATTGGTAGAAGTATGAAAGGTGAGTCGTTAGCTGAGTCCTTGTTGCATGAGATCTGGAAGGATCATTCCCGATTCCTGCTTGCGCAGCCTTTACTGGCCGATGGAACGCCAGTGACAATAGTCTTTGCCGGAGATTTCAACGATCATCGCGGCGGTCCGGATTTCATGAATGCAGAAATTTCCATCGATGGTCTTCGCATCAAGGGCGATATTGAATTGCACCGAACAATTGATGACTGGGATGAGCATGGCCACTCCGAAGATAGAAGGTATTCTCAAGTAGTACTGCATGTTGTTCTCGATGCCGATCACGACGATGTGCAGCACGCTTTACCTCGAGTGCCTTTGCTTGTTCTTCGCGATAACCTTGCGTTCGACCAGCGTACGTTCTGGCAGGAGCTGTTTGAAAAGAAATTTGCCCGAGTGCCGGAGCTTCCATGCTTTCCTCATAATCTCTCCATTTCGATGAAGTTCAAGCGGAAAGTCATTCGCCAAATGGGAGAGGCCAGGTTGGATGAACGGATTGCCAGGATCTTGCCCACAACCGAGAGCCCTATCACAGATGAAGCTATTATAGATCGGGTATATGAGCTAGTGTTCGATGCACTCGGATATTCCGAGAACAGAACTCCATTCCTCGAACTTGCTCGGCTCGTCCCAAGATCAATACTGCAGCAAATCAGAGCAAGGGAGAATTCCGGCGATCTTCAGGCGCTATTCGAAGCGCTGTATTTCGGAACAAGCGGACTATTGGCAAAACCCAGTGCCGATCTCGATGCAGCATCAAATGAATATGCACTCGATCTTGCAGCGAAATGGGAGGCGTTGAAAGTTGATTATGAAATGCCGGAGTCGCTGGCAGAAAACGACTGGGCCTTCTTTCGAATCAGGCCTCTGAACTCTCCTCACCGCCGAATCGCACTTGCTGCAGTTCTTGCGAGAAAATATTTTTCGAGAAGCAATTATTCCATACAAGAAGAGATCGAATATGAATTAGGTGATTCGCCATTCTGGGAAATTCACACCTCAATCAAGCAGACGCTGGGACAGCCTCATGCACTTCTGGGCGATGAGCGCAGTCGTGCGATCAAGCTTAACGTTCTTCTTCCGGCTCGAATCGCAATGGAGAGGGAGCGGGCACAGCGGAAAGCATGGCCAGAGGAGAAAATCCAGGGAGTTATCAAACCGCTGCGCAAGGAATGGTCGGAGTTTCCCTCGAGATCGACAGCGAATTATTTGCATATTATTGAACAGGAATTATTAGAATCCGAGCATCTGCGTTCGACTCTCGGCGAACAAGGAGCGTTGTATCTATTCAATAATTATTGTTCCAAACTCCGCTGTTCGGAATGTCCGGTCGGCCAGCGGCTTGCCGAAAAAGGTTGGAAACCTCTCAGGTAGCCTTTGTTGTTAGAGGGCAGCGCATTAAATTTTGCCTTTGAGTTTTTAAGGTAGATTTATGATGCGGGAGTAACTCAGTTGGTAGAGTGCAACCTTGCCAAGGTTGATGTCGCGGGTTCGAATCCCGTCTCCCGCTCCAGTATTCTTGCAAGAGCCGTCCCTAAAGGAGACGGCTTTTTCGTTGTTTGCGAGGCTCCGATGGCGATTGTTGTGGAAATACCCTCCACCTGGGATTTTTCATTATGCTCTCCTACGTTCCAAGTGACTAATTCTATATTTGAGTGTATAGCCCAACCCCCAACCCTTCTCCAATAATCCCATCTACGGACAGGGAATTGCTTCGCGAGAGATTTGCTATGCATTCGTTGCTGGAATTTGCGCGAACGCTGACGCCGGATCTTGGGCCCGAAGGAATCCTCAAAAGTGTGCTCCGTACAATTATGGGGAAGGGCCTTATCACCGAAGGATTTGCCTATCTGTCGCTGAAAGAAGAATCCTTGGAGCGCAGGTACCGGTTGCTCTCCAGATCGGGATTTCGTGGAATCGAACTTCCAACAGTGCTCACGTTCGAAATGATCGAAGCCTGGATGATCACTCCGCCGGAAAAGACGCGGTTCACTTTACCCATCTTCGATTCCGAGCAGCAAGAGATCATCGGATTTTTGGGATTCGGGAAATCTCTTTCTCCGGAGACCGATATTTCGACAGAGCAAAACTATCTTGAGTCTCTCTCTCTACTGACTGGTATCGCGCTGACGAATGCCGACCTCTTCGAAGCGGAGAAGCAGCGTGAGCGTTTCGAAGTTGAACTCCGGCTTGCGCGCGAGATCCAGGAATCCCTCTTGCCCCAATCTGTGCCGGAGATCAAAGGACTTTCGTTTACAGCTTTTTCCCGACAAAGCGAACTCGTCGGCGGAGATTATTATGACATTATCAAATTGAGCGACCAGCGAGTGCTCGTTGCAATTGCCGATGTCGTAGGCAAAGGAATCAGCGCAGCGATTCTGATGTCCAGCCTGCAGGCTTCGCTTCGTGCTCTGGTTACTCTTCTGCGATCGGGACAGATCGGATTGAAAGAGATGGTTGAAGATCTTAACCGTCTGGTCTTCGAAAGCACAACTTCTGCCCGATACATCACTGCCGTATTTGCAGTCGTTGATGCCGGAGCCGGGAATATCACTTCTATCGTTTGCGGACATCCCCGGCCGATCATTTGCGCGACCAACGGCAATTATTCCGAGCTGCCGACAAACGGTATTCCTCTGGGTGTGCTTGGTAAATATGACTTTCAGCCGACGATAACTTCATTTGCCGACGGCGACTATTGTGCATTCTATACCGATGGCCTCTCAGAAGCCATAAGCGGAGGAAAGATGATCGGTGAAAAAGGAGTTGAAGTGTTCTTGAAGTCCATTGAGGCGAAAGGACGATCTTCGCTTGCCCTGGAGGAAGCGATCTTTCGCGGAAGCGACTTGCTCGTCAGCGATGACGTCACGCTAGTCATCGTCCGAAAGCAAGCTGAGTTTGCCTAAGGCATGACGTTCTGGCATGATCCAGCAGAACGGCTCTTATTCCCATTGAAACGGCAAACTTTGAACTTGTTCATATTTGAGGACGTTAGGAGAATCCTCGTAATTGGGGGTGTATGCCATGTGCCCGTAGCTCAGTTGGATAGAGCATCAGCCTTCTAAGCTGAGGGTCGCTGGTTCGAGTCCAGCCGGGCATACTCGAGATTTGGATTTTGATTTATGGCGGGCTTAGCTCAGTCGGTTAGAGCGCCAGGTTGTGGCCCTGGAGGTCGTGGGTTCGAGACCCATAGCTCGCCCAGTATTCGGGAATCGGAGATCGGGTTTCGGGAATCGGAAGCAGCCCTCAAGATCGAGGGCTTTTTTCTTTCCCGAGACCCGAAACCCGCAACCCGATCTTCGATTTTATGATAAGAGTTCGCTTCGCACCTTCGCCTACCGGTTTTGTACACGTCGGATCACTCCGGACGGCGTTATATAATTTCCTTTTTGCTCGCCACCATGGCGGCGTACACATTCTTCGCGTCGAGGATACCGATCGTACCAGATACGTCGAAGGAGCAGTAGAGAATTTGCTTCGAACGATGGAATGGGTCGGAATAACATTCGATGAAGGTCCGGCTCACGGAGGTGAATACGGTCCGTATACTCAATCCGAAAGAACTGAGTTATACAGAAAATATTCCGATCAACTCATTAAAAACGGAAA
>JAUZOQ010000055.1 GCA_030706385.1 Bacteroidota bacterium
AGTTTCCGATTTCCTATTGGCGATGAGATCACTTAAGTGATATTTCTCTACGTCTTTCGAATTCGACTCCACCGCCTTTCGCAGATCATTTTTCATCGATTTGTTGAAGCGATAATCCATGATGTAGGCGATATCATCGTACGGAGTTTCCAGTTTTCCGTATCGTGTTTGGAAGATCATCCGATCCGGAAGGGGTTTGCCGGCAACGAGGCCGTAGAAATGCGATGAATCCTTCATCACCAGTTTCACCAGATCTCCGCGCCGCAGATCGCGAGGCCGAATCAGTGTCCGCTGATCTTGAGCATGAAGTGAATGTGACCCCGGTACAATTAGTAGAATGAATAGAAGATGAGTGGATCGCAGAACGGCTTTAGCTCGGGAAGTATGTCCGTTCATCTCTATGCAATCAATTAGTGCGTTGAGTGCGCCAACATATTTTGAATTGCCTGCGGAAGAGTGGCTTGATAGAGATCCAATCCTCCGTATCCTCCGGGCCTGTTCGATGAGAAGTAGAATGTCTTTCCATCTGGAGCGATCATCGGGTACATATTATCGCCGCCTTCGGCATTAATATCGGAAGGAAGAAGAATGGGATCGGACCAATCCTGATCGTTCGGGCCGGTTTTCATAGCCATATAGATTTTCTTTTTCGAATCCGTTTTTCCGTCGGAAGAGAAAAAGAGAACGGATCCATCGGGCGTGACGAACGGCGTTGCATTGTAATTTCCGAAGTTGATATGCGGCCCCAGGTTTTGTGGCTGAGTCCAGCCGCCACCGGGGATTCTGTGAGTAATAAAAATATCAACGCGCTTTCCGCTCATACCGGGATGTTCGTGATTGGATGCGAAATACAGATCTCTTCCATTTGCCGAAACCGAAGGCTCGCATTCCCAATATTCACTATTGACCGGTGAGGGCAACGGCTTACAATGCATCGTCCGATCCTTGATTGTTCCTACCCAGATATTCACATCATCGGTTTGATTATTCGAGGCAAAGTAGATTTTCCCGCTATCATCCATGCTGAGACTACCTACTGCGTACTTATTATTCAACGAATTTACGTATTCCGGTTTGCCCCAGCCGGAATCCTGTGATTTTCGTTTAGTGACCCAGAACTGATCGAACTTCGACGATGCCGATGGCTGACGTGAGAACATCATGCTCTTACCCACAAGATACGGTCCGAAATCTTCAGCGGTGGAATTGATGCGCGAACCAAGATTATGGACGACGACTGTGTGAGCTTTGGCCGTTGAGTCGACCGGATGCCGGGAGTATGCCGGTTTTACAAAAAATACTATACCGGCAATAAGAGCAATTGTAATGAATGGCTTATTCATAGTAGTAGAGGAGAAGGAGTATGTCTTAGAATTCATTTTCTTCAAATAGTTGGAAGAGCTTTTGTTAAAGCCTCTTCGGAGAATACTGTTTTGTAGATATCATGGATATCTCCCAGTTACGGCCAGTAATGAGAATTAGTCATTCATTCGATTACGAAATGATCGATCGGTGTTCGAATCTATCGTAATCTATGCGGATCTGCTCAAATTACTGTATTGGCTGTCAAATGAAAAACCGGACGTAGTACGTAATTGAACTAAGCGTTTGAATAACTGTATCGAGATCGAGCTTCCGTGGCTGCGGAGCAACGTTGAAAATCCTCTGCAAAACTACGAAATTATTTCGAGGGAAGAACTTTCTTTCCTAAAAACGGTTCTACTCCCCTCAAAATAATCAGAGAAGCCACAACTTTGAAAGCACGGGTATATTTTAGTCCGAACACCTTGGATGAGATCGATCTTCGGGATAAGACGATCGTCGTCATCGATGTTCTGCGCGCCTCGACAACCATCACGTACGCCATGAATGCCGGTGCGCGGGAAGTCATACCCGTCGGTTCGGTCGATCAGGCAATGAAGATCGTTGGTAATCTTTTTTCCACATCGACCATTCTCTGCGGCGAGCGGGGTGGCAAACGCATCGAAGGATTCAAGCTTGGCAACTCTCCTGCCGAGTATACAAAAGAAGCCGTCGAAGGTAAAGCATTGATCCTCACCACAACGAACGGAGCTGTTGCACTGACGAAAGCCAAGCATGCACGCCATTGCTATATCGGAAGTTTTGTTAATCTCTCGGCAACAGTTCGTGCACTTAGCGAACTCTCCGATCTATCGCAAACAGGACTCGTCATTATCTGCAGCGGAAGAGAAGATGATTTCTCCCTCGAAGATGCGGTCTGTGCCGGACTCATGCTGACAAAGCTTTCCGAAAAAATCCCGGAGATGGAGCTTACCGATAGCGCTCGTACCGTGCTTTCGGTTTACCGCGAATATGGACACGATATTTATGGTACCTTGACTCAGAGCGAGCACGGAAAATACCTCACCTCCATCGGCTTCGCCGATGATATCAAGACTGCAAGCGAGATCGATAGCGTTCCCATCGTCCCCGTCCTTGAACAGACCGTTATCAAGAAGAAGATCAGTTTCTGATCTGCTGCCAGCCAGGAGTAACAATCGAATTTTCCATTCGTACTATCCGGCGTAATTAACCGCATCGCTGCCCTGCCAGTTACCAGCGGTGCAAATATCTCTAAAATTATGTCCAAAATTATTGTAGAACAATCCGCAA
The DNA here is from genome assembly GCA_030706385.1 of Bacteroidota bacterium. Taxonomy (GTDB): domain Bacteria; phylum Bacteroidota; class Ignavibacteria; order Palsa-1295; family Palsa-1295; genus PALSA-1296. Next base: position 2,635 of record JAUZOQ010000055.1, read on the forward strand.
AAGTACATGCACCCAGCGATCTAGTCTATTCCATAATTGCAGACTATAAAGTTGGCCATCAGGATATCATACCAAAAAAATATTTCAAAACCTTTCATATCGAAAAAGGTGGCTATGGCGAAGGCACTGAGATCAAATTCGGAATGGTCGTCATGGGTCGGAAGATCGAGGCTCATCAGCAGGTGCTCGAACCGGAGCCCGGAAAAGTACTCGTTGAACAGGACGTTGACTCCGACCGCGCGACCCGTTTCGTAGTTGAACCCGATGGAAACTCAGGCGAATCGATTGTTACCATTACGACTTCCTGGACTCCGAATGGCATCATGGGTTTTTTTGAGCGCTTCACAGCACCCTCCGTTCTGCGAAAGATCTACCGCGAAGAGCTTGCCATTCTGAATTCCTATGCTGCCAAAAAGGTTGGCGGCATGAAAATCCACCCAAACTGACCCCGTAAAATCGGGCTAAAACCCAATGCCGTCCGGGCTAAAAAAACCTTCATTTTTTGGCCCGGTTCGGGAGTCATTCTAGCAACCAGGTGTTTATAAATGGGGGTTTGTGGCAAATTATGACATTTCGCCCATGTTTTTGCCTTGAATTCCGCGATCCGAGCGATCTCCCACTTTCGCAGTATGGGTAATACTTTGCTGCAACCGCACTTCCGCAAAACGAAAGTGAGGACTTAATTATGCTGAACGAATTCGAATATACGAACCGCCCTTCAGTCCGCGTTACTCGCGGAGGGACTGCCCGCAGTGCAGGTTACTCCCGTGTGATTCCGATGGAGCCCGATGATGCTGCAATTCCGGAAGATCCGGAGTTCCTCTATCCGCAGGAGCTTGATGAAGTCGCAGAGCCAGAACCTGCTCCTGTGCGCCAACGCCGTCCGCGCGGAGCACGCCCGATGCCGAAGCGTTTATCCGAAGAATTCGAAGAGGAAGAGGCAAAAGCTCCGACGACACGTAAGCGCTCGGCTCGTGCTGCCGAGGCACCTCCTGCCGGAGAACAAATTCCACTGAAGCTTCGTACACCTGCAAAGAAACCGGATAACACCGTCAAGCAGCGCCAGGTACTTGGCGTGATGCTCATCCTCGGAGCTATCTTAGTCACGCTTGCAATCATCAGTTACAGTCCGCAGGATACGGCACAAGCCGAAACGCGATTCACCGATCTTCCTGCAGTCTTTACGCGCAGCGATCCGACGATCAATGCCAATGCCGATACAGCTCATAACTGGCTGGGGCTCGTCGGAGCAATGCTTGCGAATTTCTTCATCAATAAGACGATCGGTTATGCTTCGATCATCTTCCCGCTTTTCCTGGGATGGTGGTCACTTGCACTCTTCAAGTTCTCGACCAAGCAGCGGCGCCGGCTAACGCTTGCAACGACGTTCATGCTTATCAGCGCCGTGCTCTTCTCGGCAACGATCGGCACCACGCAACTTATCAATGCTTTGCCGCATCTTGACCGCGAGTGGTCCGGTGCCATCGGACAGTTCTTAGGCCTGACCTTCACTCGGCTTATCGGATCGATCGGAGCACTGCTGATCTACACGACATCGTTCATCGTCATGCTCGTCTTCGCTATCGATCTCGATATCGAACTAACATTCCGCAGAGTCAAGGGCGGATACACGGGACTTGCCGCAAAGACGCGGATGAAGCTCATCGAGTTCTGGGATAAACGCGAAGCAAAAAAACAGGAAAAGCTTCTGCGCAAAGAGCAGATGAGAACCGAGTTGGAAGAAGCGGAAGAACATGTTCCGGAACCCGAACCAATTATCCCGTCACCGGAAAAAGTTACCATTAAGCAGCCGGAGAAGATCATTGCTGCTGCAGCTTCGATCGCCTCTGTTGCAACGGAGAAAATTTCTGCAGCGATAAAGCAAGAGCCGAAAAAGGAAGAACCGGCTATCGCAGAAAAGAGATCGGATGAATCAGAACCTGCGCGTGACATTCTCATTCGCACCAATGGAAACGGTCAGGCATCTGCAAATGGAAAAGCTGCAGCCGAGTCATCAGAAAAGATCTCGCCAAATGCTCCGTTCCTGAAAGTGCGTCCGGCTCCGAAATCCAATACACCAAATCCGCAGCCAATTCCGCGACTGACAAAAAATCCGGATAATGTTCTGGGTGATAAACCTTCCGGACTTGTGCGGCTCTCAGGCGGCGCCTATGCTGCGCCTTCGCGCTCTGTTCGCATCCTGCCGAGTGATGTAAGCGCAGAGCCCGAGCCGGCTCCGATAACGATCAAAGAAGAGCCAAAACCGGCGGCACCCGAGCGCATGACTGCTCCGCCAGTGCCGGTGGCCATCGAAGAAAAGCTTCCTGTTATCGAGATCGGAAATGAAAAGATCTTAAGCAACGAAGCTCTTCCGCATTCGCTCGATACTCCCAGTGAGTTTGCATCCATCGTGATCGAGCCGAAAACACCTGCAATCGAAAAAGCACCGGCAACGCTTTTCGGCTCCATGGAGAAACAGGTCGTTCCTGAAAATCCGTATAACGAACATCTCAGTAAGTATCGCCATCCGTCGCTCGATCTTCTGACTCCGGTAAGTCCGGCCGATGAGATCGATACGGACGATGAAGAGTTGGCCAAAAAAGGCACCCTGCTCCGGGACAAACTCGCGACTTTCGGCGTGGAGATCGAAAACATAGTTGTTACTCCGGGACCCGTAGTAACGCTCTATGAGTTCACTCCCGCCGAAGGCGTGAAAGTTTCTGCTGTCGGAAATCTGACCGATGATATTGCCCTTGCCATGAAGGCGCGCGGAATCCGCATCATCGCTCCTATGCCCGGCCGCGGAACGATCGGCATCGAAATACCGAACGATCATCCGAAGATGGTGACGATGCGATCGGTGCTCGAAAGCCATGCATTCGCAAATTCGAAAATGAATCTGCCATGCGCTCTGGGCAAAACGATTTCCGGAGATGTGTATATCGACGATCTCTCGAAGATGCCGCATCTTCTCATTGCAGGTGCAACAGGCTCAGGAAAATCGGTTGGTGTCAATGGTATCATTGCCTCCCTGCTTTATGCAAAGAGTCCGCGCGATGTGAAATTTGTGATCGTCGATCCGAAAAAGATCGAGCTGTCATTATACAAAGCGCTGCGCAATCATTTCCTGATCGTCTCCCCCGAAGCCGGAGAAGAGATCGTAACGACTCCGCAATTCGCAGTGCTTGCACTGAAAGCATTGGAAATTGAAATGGAAAAGCGTTATGACAGGCTTGCCAAAGCTGCCGTTCGCTCGCTTGCCGATTACAATTTGAAAGTCTCTCAGGGCAAATTAAAATCCACTCAGGAAGAGCAGCATTACCACCTGCCGTATATCGTCGTCATCATCGATGAACTTGCCGATCTGATGATCACTGCAGGTCGCGAGATCGAAGAGCCAATCTGCCGTCTTGCTCAGATGGCGCGTGCTGTTGGAATTCATCTCATCCTTGCAACGCAGCGGCCATCGGTCGATGTCATCACCGGAGTTATCAAGGCGAATTTTCCGGCACGCATTGCCTATCAGGTTGCAACGAAAGTCGATTCGCGTACGATCTTGGACTCCATGGGAGCAGAGCAATTGCTCGGCAATGGCGATATGCTGTACTTACCCTCGGGCACTCCGAAGCCGATCCGTTTGCAGGCTCCGTACATCTCAACCGATGAAGTAGAAGCCATCGTCGAAGCGATCGCTGTTCAGCAAGGATCGGGATATTGCTATAGCCGCCCCTGGACACTTCCCGCACTTCGCCAAAAAGGCGGAGGAACATCGAGCGGAAACGATGACGGAGAATATGATTAGCTGTTCGAAGAATCGGCCTGGTGTTTCTTCCGCAATAAGCAAGGATCAACCTCGATTTTGCAGCGCCGCCTGAAGATCGGATACTCCCGCGCAGCACGAATTGTCGATGAACTCGAACGAGTCGGCATCATCGGTCCCGCCGATGGCGCCAAAGCCAGAGAAGTCCGCATCGAATCCGAAGAAGAACTTGAATTGGTGCTGAGGAATTTGGATTAAGAGTAGGCCGTAAGCAGTAAGCAGTTAACAGTAAGCAGAATTTCTAATCTCTTTAAAGGCGGACTTTTGTCCGGCTTGCAATCAATGACTATCCGATACGACACTCCTCGATATCCGGCCTCTATTTAAGAGAAACATTACTCGCCTAGCCGTGTTCGTATAATGGCTTAAGTAATGGAGGTTCTTATGAAACGGCATTATCCTCTCATTGTATTCATTTTGGCCATCATCTCGGGGCAAATCCATGCTCAGACGATTTGGAAACAAATTACCATACCTGAGCCGAAGATCCAGAACATCCAGGCAAGCCCAAACGGCAAATTATTTCTCAGCGGCACACAGTACCTCTATGAATCCACGAACGAAGGCGATTCATGGACTCAGATCGGACCTTCAGCAACATTTAAGATCGATTCACAAGGAATGTTCTTATCTGTGAAAGGAAATGCTCTCTCCTACTCGATGGATGAAGGCAAGTCATGGCAGAGCAATGTTTTCCCTACCAACCTCTCGCCCCAAGAGTATTTCGCAGTACGTGACTCGCTTTATCTGTTCGTTGGAAACACATATCCGCCTAGAGTGTATTCGACATCAGACCTGGGCAAAACTGTACAACTCTCCGGCACATTTCCTGACGGAGGGAGCTTCGGTTGGCAGACGGCTTACCAATCTCCGCTCGGCAACTTGTTTGGTGTTCAGTTATATTGCGGCTGCCTATTCATGGTAAACGCTGGCGGACAAGAATCGGATGTGCGGCTTTCGATGTCCAGCTGCTGGGCAGATAACAGTCCACCGCTTGACGTTTGCTTCGATTATTCGGGATATGGATATGCCTGTCAATTATGTAATTTGCTTCGGAGCTCTGATAACGGCCGTACTTGGATTCCAATAGATAGCGGCCAAAACTCATTGCGTTTCTGGCCACCGTATCTACCACTTTTAAATAACAGTCTGATCGCAGTCACCGATACTGTTACAATGTGGTCAAAAGACCATGCAGACACCTGGCAGAAAATAGGAGATGGTATTCCACGTTTGAAGGAGCGGTACAACACAAGCTTTGTCGATAGAAGGAATTTTGCATTTGCGGTATTCGACAGTGCATTATTCCGGATGTCAGTCTATGCTTCGGCTCCTTCTGTCTTACCGACGAATGAAGATATAATCGTGCAACATGATCCAGTACTCGATCGGATATCGATCCGATCGAAAACCCCCTTGGGAATCACGACTGCTTCGCTCTATACTATTGATGGAAGATTGCTTCAACAAGAGAAATTCAATATCGCTCCTTCGGAAAAGCATACTATTGATCTGGCCAATCTCCATACGCATTTTTTGATTCTGATATTGCAAACAAATAAGAGAGTTATCACAAAGAAGATAGTATTGGTGCAATAAGGGATTCAAGGTAAAGCTCGATCGCTTCCTTAATATTTGTCTTTGCTTCTTCAGGCGTATCGCCAATGCTATGGCAGCCCTTCAGTGCCGGGACATATGCGTGAAAAGCATCCTCATCGGGTTCAATAACAATAGTATAGTTATAGTACTTCATAGTGTAACTAACCTGCCTGAAATTGCAACAAGTTCCTTAGTCATCAGGCTCACTTCGTATATTTGCCCACTAATGAACTCAAAGAAATTTCTTTCGCGCTACGGTTTCGTGCTTCTTGTTGCTGCGATCGTCGTATTCCGCTTTCTCTATAGCCTCAGCCAGGAGTTCTGGTATCTTGATGAAGATGTCCTGCAGATCTATCTGATCGGGCTGAAGTCCTTCACCACGCATACGTATCCTTATTTCGGCGCCGATCTTGTCTATAACGGATCGCAGATCCCGGGTGCGCTGCAAGGTTATCTCGTTTCTATCGGCTGGTTTATTTGGAAAATTCCCGAAGCACCGTTTATTGTCTTGAATATTTTGCTTACGCTCGGGCTTGGATTTCTGGCATGGTATGCTTCCAAACGTTTTCCAAGTTTGTCGCGGATATTTATTTGGATCTATATCTTTCTAATTCCGTGGTCGATCTGTTATTTTACCCGAATCGTCAATCCTTCGTATGTGATTCCGGGAGCGATCATGTTCTTCGTCGGCATCTTCGAGATCTATCCGCAGACTCGGAAGAATATTATTCCCGAATGGCTGTGCTTTTATTTTATCGGGTTTGCTATCTTTTGGATCATGCAGTTGCACATGTCATGGGTGCTGCTGGGGCCATTTACGGCTTTTGCATTTTATTACCTTCTTCGGACGAAGGATATCAAGCGCATCGCAGGACGCACTCTTTCTTTCATTGCCGGCTGCATTACGACGGCAAGTTTGCTACTCCCCACGCTTGCAACCTATGGCATTGCCAGCGGGCGCGGGAAAAGCGTCTCGGCAATGGCAGAGTTTCATCCCGAACATTTTGCAGCCTTCTTCAAGCTGCTTGGCGTCTACTTAGGATATGCCTGCTTCGATCAGAACAGGTTCAGATCATTGGGGGAAGCCGATAGCGCCGCATTCGCAGCAGCGTACCCCTGGGCAGTCCCATGTATCGTTATACTTTTGGTTACTGGATTTATCCAGGCACTTTGGCTTTTACTATGCTTCTTTCGGAAGAGTAACGGCGATTCGAAGAGAAGAGGCATCACCAATATCGCAATCGGCGGCTTCCTGCTCTTCTTCATCTCGACCCTATTCTCGATGATCATCCCTCCCTCTCATGCAGCAGTTCTCTTCTTTCCGCTCATGATCATTTATGCACTCGAAGCATATCAGGAACCGATGAAGAAAAAGTGGGTACGTATTTGGATGTATTCGGCCTTCGGTGCTGCAGTCATCTTCTATACTGCTAATGGCTTATACCGCTATTACAATGTATCCATGTATAAAAACCGCGACGCTGTGGTGAAAGCATTAGAACAGGACAACTATGAATTGGTCGGGTTACGGCGATATGAGAAAGGAAAGTAATCTCGATCCTTGCCGCCTTCCCCGATACGTCAATCCGTCTATACGTCTACTCCTCAGGCTCCTCGCGCATCATCCTCTCGGCGATCTGCTTTCCTAATGCTCTCGATTGCATTGCCGGTTCAAGCGTATGACCTTTCTTGCGAGGAGGTTTGGCATTAGTGGGTACTGAAGTTGTTGTCAGGAATCGTGTACGTTCTTTCGGATCGACATAGGCCGGTTTAGCTTGGGAAAGGTGTTCCTGCTTGGATTGCCAGCCATGCTCGGTTCCTTCGGCTGCAAGTGTAACCAGATGATTCTCGCGATACTTCGCATTGATCTTATCGAGCACATCCATCATGCGCTCATGCTGGCCCAGCGATTTTTCATTGTAAGCAAATGTCAGTTGCATGTCGCTGCCTTTACCCAGATCTGTCAGGATCACTCCGAGCTTCTGATAACGGTAACCGGACCGATACATTTTTTCGAGAAGCCGGTGTACATGGGCGATAAGATCGGGAGTATACGATGTCGGTTCGTCGAGAGCGTCGGATAGCGAAGCAGAGTAGCGCGGTTCGTCGTTGAACCTATTCGTTGAGATGAAGACTCCGGCAACTCCGGCAACAAGCTTATGGGCGCGAAGCGATTCGGCAGCCATGCTCATAAAAAGAGCGGCCGCTTCTTTCAGATCGGAAAGAGATGTTACGTATTTGCCGAATGAGCGGGACCGCATGATCTGTTTCGGAGGAGCAACATTGGCTTCGAATGGAATGCAGGGAATGCCGCGCAGCTCCCATGCCATTTTCAGTCCGCCAATATGAAGATTCTTGAGGATCCATTCATCCGGCATCTGAATCAACTCAAGCGCCGTGGTGATCTTTTCTCCTTGCAGGAATTTTGCGAACTGCCTGCCAACTCCCCACAGATCGCCGACTTCGAGTTTACTCAAGTATTCATTGCGCGTCACCGGATCGCCATAGAGATTGACGATCCCTCCGAGCGAAGGATTCTTCTTAGCGAATTCGGATGCGACTTTCGTCAATGTTTTCGACTCTGCAATACCGATGGAAACGGGGATCTTCACCTCTCGTAGCACCCGTTCGCGAAGCGAGCGCAGATATTCCGTCGGCTTCTTCCACTCCAGACCGCGCAGATCAATGAAGGCTTCATCGACGGAATAGACTTCGACTTCCGGAGAGTAATCACGCACAATGCGCATGACTTGCTCCGAGCATTGCATATAATAATTGAAGTTCGCACTAAAGACCCGGACTCCGTGCTGCTTGAAAAGATCGCGATACTGATATGCAGCGCCAGCCATCGAGACTCCGAGCGCTTTCACTTCATTCGATCGGGAGATCACAACTCCATCGTTATTCGAAAGCACAACAACAGGCTTACCCTCAAGAGACGGATCCAGAGTCCGCTCGCAGGATACATAAAAGTTGTTGCAGTCGATGAGTCCGATCATGAATGACGAGGGTAAGACGAGAGTCTAGTGCCTTCAACAGTAACAGTAGGGCACCTACAGCGCAGTTCCTGACCTATCGGCTTGATAAGGGGCACGATCTGACTTGCTTCGGAAAAGCCGGAACAAGAGTGTTACACTCCATTCCTATTTCTTCGCGGCTCCGAATTTCGGATTCTCGATAATTCCAAAGACATTTCCGAAAGGATCGAGAACTGTTGCAACGATAATGCCTTCGCCTACATCCTGAGGGACGTGATGCTCGGTTGCGCCGAGATCAAGAAGCCTCTGGTACTCCCCTTTGCAGTCGTCAATACCCCAATAGACATTGATGTTCGTGCCCTTGGTCACTCCATCCATATTCGGATCAAGCCCGAGCTCGAAGCCGCCGACATCGAAGCCTACATAAAAGGGCTGATCGAAATATGGCTGGATCATGAGCACAGTGGCGTACCACTCTTTTGCCTTTGCAAGATCGGGGACATGATAAATGCAGGTGCGGAGTCCGAGAAAAGTCAGCATACGTATCGAATGTAAAATTAAAAATGTAAAATGTAAAATGGAAACGAAACTTCTGCTCATTTAATGTCGGTAAACGTTTACCCGCCCGACCAGGGATCGACATTTTCCGGATTTGTGCCAGAAATCATGTTTGCAGGAGAAATTATACTTATATTTGAAGGTTATTAATTTCTCACGGAAGGCCGTTTTTATGCCCGCACATCTCAAAATCACCTTAATTGACGACGATCCCGCACTTTGTGAGATGGTCAAGGATTCACTTACGAAGAAATTTCCCAGCTCCGGCATTACGATCTACCATACGGGCGAGGATGCACTTAGCGATATGAGTGAACCACCGGATGTCGTTATTCTTGATTATCAGCTCGATACGGTGAAGGTCGATGCTATGAACGGTATTCAGGTTCTTCAAAAATTAAAAGAGGGTTATCCCGATCTGCCGGTGATCTTCCTTTCCAGTCAGGACCGGATGGAAGTTGCAGCCAATACGATCAAGTACGGAGCACACGACTATATCGTCAAGAACGAAACGGCATTCCAAAAATTAGAGATCGGCATCAAGAATATTGCTGTGTTGAAAAAGCTTCAGAAGTCGCACGGTTTCCAAAAGTCCATGAGTACCGTTGTCTGGTTTCTCTTGATCGCTCTTATCGGTTATGTGATCTATTTGCGTTTTAGTTGACAGACTGGATGAAGAGGCCGGTTCTCTACATACTGATCTTGCTCGGTGGCCTCTGGAGCCGAGGATACTCTAAACAACCACGTTTCATCGATAGCTTGCAGTCGGCGCTGGTACGGACAAGTGCCGATACAGACCGCTGCGATATCCTCAATAAACTGTCGTTCTTCTATCTCAATCTTGATCCGGAGAAAGCCGAGCAGTATCATCTCGAAGCTGCCGATTGTGCCAGGCGTGCGCATGATCGCAGGCGTTCCGCCTCCGTCGAGTTCTTCACGGCGATGAAGTATTCTCATGCGAACATGTTCGATAGCGCCCGCCCGCACTTACTGTTCATGATCCGCGAAGCCGATGCACTGCATGATGAGGGGTTGAAACTCACTGCGTATTTGCACCTGGGATGGAATGGAGGCGAATCCGGCGATTATGCCGAGGCAATGGATCTTGACCTGAAGGCTCTGGATATTGCTACAAAGCTCAAGGATACTCTTCAAATTGCTGAAGCATATAATAATATTGCAAATCTCTACATGAATCGCGGTGATACAGCCAATGTGCTGAGCTATTTACGGCTGTCTCTTCATTTCAAAACCCTAACGGGAGATTCAGCAAAGATGAGCTCGGCATTGTGTAATCTCGGGATATGTCTCTATCGTAATTATCTCGATCCCCAGCATCTTGATAGCGCACTCCTATACCTTCGCGCAGGAAAAGCGATCATGTGGCAAACCGGCGACTACTATAATTATCGCAAGATTGGGATGTTCATCGGCCAGGCTTTCGAACGAATGAATAACCTCGATAGTGCTCTGGCAAATTACCGCCAGGCAATTGATCTTCATCGTGCGAGCAACGAGTACACGGTCTTTACCGCTGATGTTTACAATGCGGCCGCCCATATTTTCCTTCTGAAGGATGAGCCCGATAGCGCAGAGTACTATGCCTTCCTTGCCAGAGATCTTTACGTCCGGCTTGACGCGAAAGCCGGGCTCGTCGAAGCATACAGGCTACTATCAGAGATCTATGCTGCGAAAAAGAACTATCGGCAGGCTTTCGAATACGGAAATAAGTATGTCCAGCTTGTCGACTCCTTGTTCAATATTACAAAGATGAAGATCATCAACGAGATGGATGTGAAATATCAATCGTCACAAAAAGAAAAGGAGATCGCCGAGCGCAATGAGGAATTAAAGCAGCAACGGATCATCAATTACGGCATTCTCGGAGTCGCGGGGTTCTTGTGTATTCCAATTGCTCTGATCTACCGAAGCGGCCGACAGAAGAAGCGCATCAATAAGGATCTGAAGATCGCCAAGGACCGTGCCGAGACAAGCGAGCAGTACGAAAAACAATTTCTTGCCAATATGAGCCATGAGATTCGCACGCCAATGAATGCCGTCATGGGCATGACGAATTTATTGCTCGATCTCGATCACTCCGCGAAGCAACGTAATTATCTCGACGCTATAAAGAAATCCTCGGAGAATCTTCTTGTTATCATAAACGATATTCTTGATCTCTCCAAATTGAAAGAAGGGAAAATGGAGCTTGAACGGATTCCCTTCAGGCTCAGCACGCAAATCGAGCATGCAATCGATATCCTGCGTTTCAAAGCCGATGAGAAGGGATTAATGTTGCGCGCAGAAATTGGCAGCGAAGTCCCCGAAATTGTGATCGGCGATCCGGGAAGGCTCAACCAGATCCTCCTGAATCTCATCGGGAATGCGATCAAATTCACAGAGAAGGGCTCGGTTCTGGTGACTGTCAGCGGAACCATGCTGAGCGAGGATTCTGCAAGCATTCGGTTTTCGATCCGCGATACGGGTATCGGAATTCCTCAAGAAAAACTGGCTACGATCTTCGAATCATTCAAACAGGCCGAAGCTCACACATCGCGAAAATATGGCGGCACCGGACTCGGACTCTCAATCTCCAAAACCCTTGTCGAGCTGGCCGGTGGCAAGCTCGAAGTTGATAGTAAGATCGGGGAAGGATCGGAGTTCTATTTTACAATTCCGTTAGAAATCGGAAGTCCTTCACAATTGCAAAAGACTTCCGTCGACAATCAATTGATCGATCCGCACCTGCTCGCCGGAATTCGTATCCTTGTTGCGGAAGATAATGAGTATAACCAAATCGTTTTGGCCGATACGTTGAAATTATCCATACCCAACATCCACTTGGCCGTTGCATCGAATGGAAAGGAAGCAATTGAGCTGCTTGCCGACGGAACATTCGATCTTGTTCTCATGGATGTTCAGATGCCGGAGCTTGACGGACTTGAGGCGACGCGATATATCCGAACCACCATGAATCGTGATATCCCGATCATTGCACTGACTGCAAGCGTCATCAGAGGCGATATCGATGAATGCCTTCGGGCAGGAATGAATGATTACGTGCCAAAACCCTTTACACGCGAAGTGCTATTTGGCACATTGCTGAAATATTATCGGGGTGCGGGAGGTCCGGCAAGCACATGAGGTACTGCCCATTCTGTCTTTTAATACTCATTTTTTCACTCGATGCAAATCTTCTGGCGCAGGATATGCATAGGGTGGATAGTCTCCTGAATGCATACGAACGTGCAACAGAAGACACTACCAAAAGCGATATTCTCGGCGGACTCGCAGGCACTTATGAAGGCTCCGATACGGCGAAGGCTATGTACTACATTCGTCAATCGGAAAAGTATGCGCAACTCTCGGGCGATCGGAAGCGAATTGGGAACATCAACTTTTTCTATGCTCACAAATTTACAAATGCAGGAATGTACGATAGCGCCCGCACCCGGCTCCTGCGCATGGTCAAACTCGGAGAAGAGTTCAATGAAGCACAATGGCTTGCCGGAGCCTATGCCAATTTGGGTTGGAACGACATGGAGACCGGCAACTACAAAGAAGCATTGGATCTATTTCTTCGCGGATTGGACATTGTATTGAAAAAGAATGATACGGTTGCAATCGGCAATGCGTATAATAATCTCGGAGTCTTTTATATCGATCAGAAAGATCCTGTAAATTCCGTTAAGTATCTCAGATTAGCTCTCCACTATGCGTTATTGACAAACGATGTCGAAGCTACGGGTGCAATCACGAACAACATAGCGAATAATTTTAAGGACAGCAATTCGATCATACCGGATCACCAGGCAAGTCTCGATACTGCTCTCCTCTACTACCGCCGCGCCGCAGTCTTGATGGAAAAAGCCGGGGATAAATTTCAATTACCACGAATCTTAGGCAATATCGGCGATGTCTTCAAAAGAAAATCCCAGCTCGATAGCTCTTTGTATTATTGGCGACTGACTGTTTCCTTAAATCAGGCGAATAGAGATAATACGACATATGCAGCTGCCAATTATGCCGGGCTTGCAGATGTGTTCCTGTTGCTCAAACATACCGATAGCGCCCTCTACTATCTCAATCTTGCCAGGGAGATGGAGGAACGGATTGGTGCAAAACGGGGGCTGGTTGATAGGTATCGATCTCTTGCAGATATCTATGCATCGCTGGGGGATTACGGGAAGGCCTATGAATACCATGCGAAGATGGTGAATCTCAAGGACTCTCTCTACGGAGCCGATAAAAGCAAGATCCTTGCCGATATGGAAGGCAAATATCAATCCAGCGAAAAGGAAAAAGAGATCTCTCGTCAGAACGAAGAGTTGAAACAGCAGCGTATTGTCAACTTTGGCATCATAGGCATTGCAGGCATTCTCCTGCTCTCGGTCGGATTGGTTTACCGCAGCAATCATCAAACTCAAAGAGCCAACAAAGAACTTGAGATCGCGAAAGGGCAGGCCGAAGAAAGCGAAAAATACGAGCAGCAGTTTCTTGCGAATATGAGCCATGAGATCCGTACACCAATGAATGCCATCATCGGAATGACGAATCTGCTTCTCGATACCGTGCATACTCCGAAGCAGCATGCGTATCTTGAAGCAATGAAGAAATCCTCGGAGAATCTGCTGGTCATCATCAATGATATTCTTGATCTCTCCAAACTCCGCGAAGGAAAGATGGAACTTGAGCATCTTCCTTTCGTTCTGCGAGATCAATTGGCACATGCCGAGGAGATCATGCGGATCAAAGCCGATGAAAAAGGACTCCGGCTTTCCGTCGAAACCCAGGATGGTGTTCCCGCGGTGATCATTGGCGATCCCGGAAGGCTGAATCAGGTCTTATTGAATCTCATCGGGAATGCGATAAAATTCACCGAGAAAGGCAGTATTTCGCTTCAGGTTACAACTGCTGGATATATTGAAGATAGAATTGCCGTACAATTCTCTTTGCGAGATACCGGTATCGGAATCGCACCTGATAAACTCGCTACGATCTTTGAATCATTCAAGCAGGCGGAGTCTCACACGTCACGCACCTTTGGCGGCACGGGCCTGGGACTTTCTATCTCGAAGACTCTTGTCGAACTTCATGGAGGGACGATCACCGTAACCAGCACGCCGGGACTTGGTTCGGAATTCACATTCATCATTCCGTTTGGAATTGGAAGCGGCACAGTCCTACCTGCGCCTCCAGGTCCTGCGATCAAAAACTCGTCATCGCTTGCAGGCCTGCGAGTACTCCTTGCTGAAGATAACGAATATAACCAGATCGTCCTCATCGATACGCTAAAGAATTTGATCCCTTCCGTTTCGATCACCGCTACTTCGAACGGCGCGGAGACGCTCAATGAATTGGAGAGAGGCGAGTTCGATCTCATTCTTATGGACGTGCAAATGCCGGAGCTCGATGGACTCCAAACGACGCGTCGCATCCGCAATTCATTCGCCGAGCCGAAGAGGTCCCTTCCGATCATTGCGCTGACTGCAAGCGTTATCAGAGGGGATATTGACGAGTGTATCAGCGCAGGGATGAATGCCTACGTTCCGAAGCCCTTCAGCCGAGAGGAACTGCTCTCTACTCTCTCGAAGTATTATTCGAATATCGCAAGCGAATTGGAAACCTCGGATCAACAATACCCAAATGCACAGAAAACTAATGAAAGCTCGAGTTCAGAAGTGATCGATCTTACGTTTCTGAAAGATTTCACTAATGGGGACGATGCACAAATTAAGAAGTACATTGCGATGTTTTTGCAGAATGCACCAATGCATTTACAGATCATCGATTCGGCATTGCTTACAAACGAGTACGACAAGGTCCGCAAAACCGTTCACATGATGAAGCCACATCTGAAATTCATGGGAATGTATGCTGCAAGCACTCTGGCTGAAAGCATCGAGAGCCTCTGTTCTCAGATGCAGGAACCCGAACGCATCCGCGAGGAGATCGAAGGACTCAAACAACAATGCACAGCAGCGTTTTCACAGCTTAGACAACTATAGAGGGTTAAACAGGTAATCAACGCCATCGGTTATTTCCCGAAATCATAAACCAGGTTACGGAGATCAGCTATGTTCTTTCTCCGATGGAGAAGTGAGAATATCTTTGATGCGGAGTGTCGGCTTCGATCGTCTGCGCTCGGCAAGCCGCTGCTTGTGTGCTGATAGAACGTCGCTCCTTGTAATGAAACCCACCAATCGGTTATTCTCTAAGCGTGAGAGCACCGGTAATCTCCCAACATCATGATTGACCATGTGATCTGCTGCCTCGCGAACGGTCGAATCGTCATAGACGCAGGTAGGCGGACGGCGGAGTAAGTCGGATAGTATTGTCTCCGATGGCAGGGCAGGATTCAGGAAATCCCTTCGGGTAACAACTCCGCGGAGATGGCCTTGCTCATCAACAACGGGGAAACCTTGATGCGCAGAACCCTCGGCTCTGGATTCGACCCATGTCCGAAGTTCGCCTACCGTCCGATCAGCCCGAAGTGAGGTAACTGGCGATTGCATGCAATCGCGAACGAGAACTTGTTCGAGAAAATCTGCTCCGTAATCGGAAGGTACTCGAACGCCTCGGCGCTCAATCTTCTCCGTCATGATCGTATTCTTCATTAAGAGGCTCGAAACAAGATATGCTGACGTACAACCGCCGAGCAAAGGAAGCAGACCGAGTGGTTGAAGAGTTGTTTCGAATGCCATGACAACCGAAGTCAGCAGCGCTCGCGTCGCTCCTGCAAAGAGGGCGGCCATGCCGACCAAGGCCGCGATCCGAAGATCAACTCCGGCTGCCGGAAAGAGCCACAGCGCCATTGCTCCGAAAATCGTCCCCAGCCCACCTCCAATGGTAAATAGCGGAGCCATCGTTCCCCCGGAGGTCCCGCTGCCCAAGGAGATGGACCAAGAGACAAACTTTACCACACATAAGATCATCACTACTTCGAGAGTGAGTTTATTCGAGAGCAGATCGCTGATATTCGAGTACCCTACTCCGAGAGTTCGGGGCACGAAGAATCCGCAGACTCCGACGGCTAGCGCGCCAAGAGCCGGCCACCACATCCAATGGATCGGAAGTTTTTCGAAAGCATCTTCGATCGCATAAACCGACTTCGTCACTCCGACAGAACAGATACCGACGATGGCACCGATGGCAATGTATATGGAGAGTGCCGTGCCCGAAGGCTGGACAAGGTTCGTCATCGCGAAAACCGGATCGGATCCTTCGAAGACCATTCGCAATCCTGCCGCTGTCGCTGCTGCGAGGGCAACAGGAATGATGGAACGTGCGCGAAATTCAAAAAGCAGAAGTTCGATCGAAAGCAATACCGCCGAGACCGGCGTACCGAAAATGGCTGCCATACCTGCGGCAGCTCCGGCAGTCAACAGAATTTTTCGTTCGGCAACAGTGACGGAAAAGATCTGCCCGAGAAACGATCCGAGCGCTCCGCCTGTGGCAATGATTGGGCCTTCAGCTCCGAACGGTCCTCCCGTGCCGATGGCGATGGCAGCTGAAACAGGTTTCAGGAATGTCAGCATCGGCGAGATCTTGCTCTCATTGAGCAGCACTTGCTCCATTGCCTCCGGTATGCCGTGACCGCGGATCGCTTTCGAGCCGAACCGTGCCATTACGCCGACGATCAATCCGCCAATAACCGGAACCAGGAGCACGAAGAGCCCAAGAGTGTTACCCGCAGGTGAAGAGAGAGCGAAAGAAAATTTTCCGTAAAAGGAGATATTGCTGATAAGCGCGATCAAGCGGACAAGAGCTTCAGCGACGAAAACGGCTGCGACGGCAAGCGCCATGCAACTTAACGAAATGAGGACTACACGTTTATCAATACCTGCTGATTGCTGAGGAAAACTCGATGCGTCAAGCGCAGCTCCCATACCGGGAGCTACCGGAAGACCTTCCGTTGTCGATGAGTTCTCAATATCATTAGGTGATTCCGGCAATTATTGTAATGAAACGTTTAAGAATCTTTGGTAAAAAAACAAATACAATAGGCGAAGTGCCATTGATACTCGCCATTTTCAGGAATGCAGAAAACCCTTCGGCAAACTTGCCTCGTGTTTTCGGATCGAGTTTTTCAAGTGCATCGATAAGCGTATCATGCACAGGCGGCGGTGCCTTCTTCATCAGAGCGGCGCCTTTCTTCGTGAGAGAGATCTTGTACTTCCTCGCATCTTCATCGGAAGTACTTCTTTTCACAAGCCTCTTCTGCTCCAGTTTCTTCACGATGACGGAAACAGAACTTTGATGCGTCATTGTCCTTTCGGCAAGGTCGTTGACAGAGAGGTCATCTTCCTCACGAAGCCTCTGTAAGATCAGAAGCTGGGCTACGCTAAGTCCGATCTTCTTCTCGGAATCGAGCGATGCCATACGAATTGCTTGTACCAGTCGCCTGATATCGTTCAGGATCTGGGTGGAATCAGCAGTCCCCTTTGCACGAATGGTTTTTTTCATATATATGGTGTCCCATATAATTAGTAATACGTTCGAAATGCGAAAAGTGTTCCGGAAAACTTATAATTGATCGATCTATTGCCGCATTCAGCTCCAATTGGTACGCTGTGAACTCAGGCCACTGTATGGTAGACAGCCTGCACATCGTCATCTTCTTCCATCTTATCGATCATCTCAAAAACTTCGGCCGCTTGTTCTTCCGTCAGTTCTTTTGTTGTCGTCGGAATTCGCTCGATCTTCGCTTCGGTAACGGCAATGCCTTTTTCTTCCAGAGCTTTCTGCATTCCGGCAAAATCCTGATATGATGTATAGACGATTATTTCGTCATCTTCCTTCTGAATATCTTCAGCGCCGAAATCGATAAGATCGAGTTCGAGCTCATCGAGCTTCAGCCCTTCGGCCGGAAGCTTAAAGACTCCTTTTCGCTCGAACATGAAATCAAGAGATCCCGATGTTCCCATTGTTCCGCCGGCACGGCTAAAGTAGCTGCGAATATTGGCAACAGTACGCGTCGGATTATCGGCTGCGCATTCAACAACAATTGCAATACCATGAGGGCCGTACCCTTGATATACGATTTCCTGGATATCGGCAGCGTCTTTACTTGAAGCGCGATGGATGGCAGCTTCAACGCGATCTTTTGGCATATTGACGCCTTTCGCATTCTGGATGGCCGTGCGAAGCCGAGGATTGGATTCGGGATCCGGCCCACCGAGCTTCACGGCCACGGCAATCTCTTTTCCCAATTTCGTGAATGCTTTGGACATTTTGTCCCAGCGCTTCATCTTACGTACTTTCCGAAATTCAAAGGCTCTGCCCATAGTAATCGATGTGGAATGAGAAGTCAGCTAACAAATCTTCTTCCAGTAGGGATTCTGCAAAATAGCGGCCATTTTTCGCATTTATTGATAGTCTCATGGTATTTTTATGAGCGAGCAGGAATAAATTGCTATATTTGTAGCAAGCCTTTGCCCTCATTGCCTGATATTTTTAGGATTGCCTTTTTGTCTGAGTTCATTTTTCCGTACCAATATGAGATTAAATACTAAGCATTTTGCCCCAGTATTAAGCATTGCTGTGCTTCTTCTAATTGCAATAACAACAAGTAGTTGCAGCAATTCTACCAGCACAGGCACTGCGACCCCAGGTTACAACGATTCCGACATAGTCGAACACGTCTTTAAGCATACAGCGACTGTATATGGAAAGACATATACCCAATGGTCAACACAGTGGTGGCAGTGGGTGATGAGTGTTCCGGCAACGACAGCAACAGGTGCTATTAATAATCCTATGGTCGATACGAATGGCGCACAAGCAAGTATTGGTCAGCAAGGTTCAGTCTTCTTTCTTGGAGGAAAATTTACAAATGCTACGGTCTCATCGGTTACCCGATCGGTTACGATTCCCGCTACCGAGCCCATCTTCTTTCCTATAGCCGCACTACTTCAGGATCAGATCATCACTGGCAACACAAATACGACTACCATGCAAGCCAACCTTGTTGCCTTTATCGGAAGTCTTGGAGGTATTGCCGTCTCACTCGATAACGTACTTATTTTCCCAACTAATAAAAGTGGCAGCACGCATAATCCTTCAGGTCAATTCAGTTATACACTTCCCGATAAAAACATCTACCAATATCTTGGATTGACGGCGAATGGGCAAACGGTCAGTCCGGCGTTCGCCGATGGCTATTATGTTATGCTCGGGCCGCTAACAGCAGGTTCGCATGTGCTGAAGTTCAGTTATAACTTTGCAGCATCGCAGCGTAGCCAGCAGGTAACCTATAACATCACCTCGAAATAGCGCGAAAACTCCTCGGCTGCATTTTTTAGGCACGACGACATTAGGAATGGGGTTCTTCTACCTCATTCTCAACTAGACTATGCTCAAGAAGATCGAAAGATTCGTTAATCTTTTCACCTCGCTGAAAGTCCAAAAAGTTAAGACCGTCCGCGGAATTCCGGATGCGCAGTTTTATAAGCCATATTTCAGTCCATGGCTTGGCTACGGGGAGTTCAAACCTTTTGTCGAGGCCGCCGAGAAATATACCCTTGTTACGGCCGATCGCTGTTACGTTCTCTATTGCCTCGGCAAACAGGCGCTTCAACTAGGCGGCGAGTTCTGGGAATGCGGAGTCTATAAAGGAGGTACTGCGATCCTGCTTGCAAAAGTCATTGCCGAATACGGAAAGCAAACCGGTACCAAGCTTCATCTCTTCGATACCTTCGAAGGAATGCCCGATGTGAATGCTCAAAAAGATTGGCATAAATCCGGCGATTTCAAAGACACCAGTGAAGAAGCCGTGGGCGCACGAGTCGGACATCCCGAGCATGTCGTTACGCACAAGGGATTTATTCCGGATACTTTCAAAGGCCTGGAAAACTCGAAAATTTCGTTTGCCCATATCGATGTCGATATCTACCAATCTATTCTGGACTCTCTGAATTTTATCTATCCAAGACTAGTGGCAGGCGGATTCATCGTCTTTGATGACTATGGCTTCCCCACCTGCCCTGGCGCCCGACAGGCCGTTGATGAATTTTTCGCCGGCAAACCCGAACAGGTTCTTGCGATGCCTTCAGGACAGGCTGTGGTTTTTAAGTCGCGATAATCGGAAATGAAACGCTTCATCGGTGCAACTATATCCTTCTTATTCCTGGGCATCTCGACGGAGTGTTCCGCCCAAACCGACACGAGCTTTCACTCGGCGATCTTTTCAAGCGGAGTATACGGCACGGAAGCCTACGAAGAATTCGATTTTGATATTCGAAATGGCCATAGAGATGTGATTGAATATTCTTACGGGAAAAAACCTCGAACCTTAGCATTAGACTACAAAGGCCTTGATACTCTTGATGGCCATCCGAGTTTCAACGTTCAATTCAAGAATGGATTGGTGCTCACCATTACTCCGGAAAAGGGTCATCTGCACGTAAGCGACAAGAAAGGGACCTATTCGAAAATATTTGTCTGGCATTACGAGGGCCCGATAAATGGAATCGGCACCTATTGCACTCCGTGCGCAGATGCAGAAGAATCAATGGTCATCCTCGAAAAGTATTTCTTATTGCCGGAGTAACGGTTAGTACTTTACTGAGCAACCATACGGCCTCGTCGATGTCGTAACAATATCTTTTCCTGCAATGAGTGCATCAAGAGCCTGGAGCACATAATTGGTCGAGGCTTTCTTACCACCATCGGTGGAGCGATCATCATCGATCGCGCCTTGATAACGAAGATTGCCCTCTTTATCGATCACGTACATGTGAGGTGTTGTCTTTGCATCATAGAGATGGCCGACGGTGCGATCCTCATCCATCAAATTTGCTGTCGAATGAGCATGCCATTTTGCAAGAATTTCTTTGCTTTGGGCGGCATTGTGCGCTTCCGGATTATCCGGCCGAGTCGAGTTGATCGTCAGCCAAATAACTCCCATTTGCGTGTAGAATTGCTGCATGGAAGGAATGTGTCCGTTCTCATAATGGCCTTTGACAAACGGGCATCCTTCATTGATCCATTCGAGGACAACGATCTTGCCTTTAAAATCGGAAAGCTTGACGATCTTGCCGTCAACATCATGCAATGAAAAATCCGGAGCAGGCTTGCCTATCTCCGGAGGAGCGGCTGTAATGATAGCAGGTATAAATAATAACATGGCAAATGAAAAAAGCTTAATGAGCATAGTTCGTCATCTATAAGATAAATTTCACATTCGAAATTAGGGAATCGAGGAAACTGGGCCTCAGCGTAATAGTAACGCAGCCGTTCAATTATTGTTTCGAAACGGGGAAATTGACTTCATAGCCGCTTGTACCGAGGAGCACAAGTCCTTTAACCATCGTCAGTTTAGAATCCTTTGTTTCCGGAGTGAGCGTCATTGTAATCCCCGATTCTCCGATCACGATCGTCGTATAATCAACCAGAAATCCATCGATAGCATCCGGGAAAAAATCCGTGATCGTTCCGGGAGCCATTTCGAGAAATTTGATGAAAAGGGAGATCTTTTCATCTTTTTCCGTCACTAAAGTCCGGACCTTCTCGAGATTGAAACCTGCTCCGGGCTGTGGTAGTTTTGCCGTCCAGCGATCAAGTATGCGCTGGTTATCCTTACGCTCGGTTACG
>JAUZOQ010000056.1 GCA_030706385.1 Bacteroidota bacterium
ACGCTAGCCAGCGGCAAACAGGAAGTCGTACTCGATACGAGAAATCTTGCCAGTGGCTCGTATCCCTATGTTCTTACAATTGGGGCACTTCGCACTTCGGGAATCCTCTCAGTTATTAAAAAATAAGGGCGACATCGGTCGAAGACTTTCGCTAATCTCCGGCAGGGGGAGCTAAGTTTGCTGCCCCACTGTTGCCTTTGTTACTATTATCGCATCAATATACTACTATTATTATACTATTATATGCTTGTTGGAGAAAAGAAGAAAACCTCACTTGAAAATGTCACCTATGATCCGCTATACAAACACGCCGCTGAGAATGCAATAGGAGTTTGTCTCCGCGTGCAACGGGGTGAACGAGCTACGATAATCACTGATCTTGAGACTCTTCCGATTGCTGCAAGTCTTTTTGATGAATTAGTCCGCGTCGGTGCGACAATCAACACTTTTGTTGTCGAGGATTATTCCGTTCGTCCGCTTCTGCATATGCCGGAGGAGGTCCTTGCCGGACTTGAGCAATCCGATGTATCGATTTACTGCATGCAAGGCCAGGAGAACGAATTACTGACGCGCAAAGAAATGATGGCCGTCGTCAATCGTGTCAAGCCGCGGCACGCACACATGGTCAACATCAATCATGAGATCATGATGGAAGGAATGCAGGCAGATTTCATCGCTGTGGATGCGATCAGCCGTAAGGTTTGGGAATTGGCCAAAGAGGCAAAAAAGATCGTCGCAAAATCTCCTGCCGGAACGCATATTGAAGCGACATTTGATCCGAAATTGAAATGGCTGAAGACAAGCGGCATCATTTCGCGCGAGAAATGGGGTAATCTTCCGGGAGGCGAAGTACTGACTTGCCCTGGAAATGTTGAAGGTGTTTATGTCGTCGATGGAGTTGTCGGCGATTACCTTTGTGCTGAGTATGGGGATATCAAGTCTACTCCTCTGACTATCCATATCTCCAATTCGCGCATCACGAAATGCGAATGCGAGAACAAAGCGCTCCTTGAAGAATTCTTGGCCTACACCCATACCGATGAGAATTCCGATCGTGTCGGTGAATTTGCTATAGGGACAAATATCGGAGTCAAGGATATCCGCGGACTCATCCTTCAGGATGAAAAAATTCCGGGATGTCATATTGCTTTTGGCTACCCATACTGCGAGCATACGGGCGCAACATGGTATTCATCGACACATATCGATGTCGTCGGCCGGGCATTCGATATTTGGATCGATGATCTGAAGATCATGGAAGCTGGAAAATTCCTGATCGAACCGGCGCTTTGAGCTTGGCAAAGAAGTCACCATCATCGAAGGTGATTTCGATTTGATGGAATGAGATTTTCACTTCGACTGTTTGTACGTTCTCTTTTTGTCAAACCGTTTACGTGAAAGATAAAACCGAACTCAGTCTGACTATCTCACAGGGTGGAGATAGCAATTATCAGGTTTCTTGTCTCACATGCCCAACGGCTGCTCATCACCATGAGAAGCCTGAGCTCGACAAGCCGAAATCCAACTGCGGCATCGTCGGAGTCTACAACCATCCACAGGCCGCTGTCATTTCTTACTACGCGTTGCATTCGCTGCAACATCGTGGCCAGGAGGCTGCCGGTATTCTTGCTGCCCGATGGGAGAATGGCGGTAAGGAAAAAAGGAGGAAGTTCTCTGCGCATAAGGATCACGGCTTAGTTCTCAGCATTTTTCAGGATCCCAAGCTTCTCACCGAGACACTGGCCGGCGACTCTGCGATTGCCCATAACAGGTATTCTACAACAGGAGCCAGTGGAAAGACGGAGAACATCCAACCTTTCTATATGCAGTACCGAAGCGGAAATTTCGGACTGGCGCATAACGGCAATCTTACTAATACTCGCGAGATCCGTGAACATCTGAAAACCCTGGGCACGATCTTCCAGACCACAACCGATAGCGAACTCATTCTGCATTTGGTTGCCCGGTCCCAGGAAACCGATCAGATTGCACAGATCAGGGATGCGCTTCGCCAGACCTTAGGAGCATACTCTCTTACGATGATGACCGATACTGCCCTGATCGCTGCGCGCGATCCTCACGGCATTCGACCCCTGGCCATTGGAAGGATCAAACGATCGGACGGAGAATGGGCATATATCGTGGCAAGCGAAACGTGTGCGTTCGATATCATCAATGCCGAGTATCTTCGAGATGTCGAGCCCAATGAGATCGTTGTGATCGATCATCATACCGTGGAGACAGGTCAGATAAAATCCTTGAAGATCGAGGAGAATGCTCCGACTCCTACACATTGTATTTTCGAATATATTTACTTCGCCCGCCCGGATTCGAAGATCTTTGAGGAAAGTGTCGACAAGGTGCGCCGCAAACTTGGGAAAAATCTTGCTTCGGAAAGTCCGGTACCGAATGACAATAACAAACGGCTAACCGTCATCAACGTCCCCGATTCATCGAATACGGCGACTCTCGGTTATGTTGCCCAGAACAACAAGGAGGGGAATCCTTCGAAGTATGAGATCGGATTGATTCGTTCGCATTATGTCGGCCGTACCTTTATCCAGCCGGGACAGGATAATCGTGAGATGAAAGTGAAAGTGAAGTTCAATACGGTGAAGGGCGTTCTACGGAACAAAAAAGTAGTCGTGGTGGATGACTCAATCGTTCGCGGGACGACTTCCAAGGCACTGGTGAAACTGATCCGTGAAGCCGGCCCGAAAGAAGTCCATTTGAGAATCACGGCGCCTCCGATCACTCATCCATGCAAATATGGTATGGATTTTCCGAGCAAGAAAGAGCTCATCGCAAATAGCTTTGGCTGTGATGCTAAACAGATAGGTGATGCGCTTGGTGTTGAATCGCTTTCGTATCTTTCCGTTGAGAAACTACTTGAAAGCGTACCTCACACCAATACAAAAGGGGAGAAGATCGGGTACTGTACGGCTTGCTTTACCGGTAACTACCCTGTACCGATCGATGAGTTCGCAATGAGCCAGGAGCAAAACGACGATTAACAGGTTGTTCGATCACTCTGCATCGATAGAGAGTTGATCTGTTCCGTCGATCTTCGATCCTATTAGGCGAATAGTATAGAACTGTCCGGAGGTGAATTGTTGTGTCGCCGAGTAGTATTGCGATGCATCCGACTCACTGCGAACGAACACTTTATGCAAGCCAGCAGGTATGAGAACATAATTTCGTATCTCCTGAAAATTTACCGGTGTCGGAAGCCCGGTGATCGGATCCAGGAAAATTGCCGGGGCGTTGATATCGTCAATATGTAAGTTCACTGCAGGGGTAGGTTGCGGAAAATCCGGAAGTCCATTGATCAGCCGGATGTAGCAGGAATCCTTCGGAGGGGTAAGTTTGCGGGTACTGTCATCGGCGAAGATCGGAAATAGTCTATTCGGATCCCCTGCATCGTTCGTTCGAAAGAGAACGATCGTTGCCATCGAAAATGGTTTGCGCTTCGGAATAGTGAGGCTATCGACTTTCTGACTTCCTGTTCCATAGAAATATGTCGCGTAGATCAAAAGCGCCGTATCGGGAGGAATCGGAATAAATTGCTTCCTCATTTCCGGAGCAACATCGGCGAACGGATCCGGATTCTGCGGGCTTCCTAACTTTAGGTGAACTGTCCCACTAGCCGTACTGGGGTTATTGAGCAAAGCGAGAAAACGAATGAAGGCAGGGCCAGGAATTGTATCGTGATGATAAATCGTATCCGTATCATGGACCGTTATGTAATCCGTCGGATGAGAACATCCTACCAGAAGCACTGATGAGACGATCGCCGGAGCAAATAGCAGAACTTCGAGCGCCAGGATGAAGGCACTGAGGCTGTATTTGCGATAGACGAATTTTTTCATAATGCAATTAATCCCACTTACGAAAATACGACAAATTTGGAGCACAAGTTACAAAAAGTGGGGGATGGTGGGAAAAGGATTCACCCGATTGCTTTGTTCAAATAGCCATTAATTAGAATCTCATCCAAGTCATGCCCATAGCCGCGATGATTAGTCCATCGGATTATTCCGGGTTGAACCCACTGCTATGATTAACCCCATTCGCTGAAGAGATAATGCCCGGAAAGTTACGCAAACCGAAGTTCGAAACAAGCTCGCAGATTCCGATCGATAGGATCTATGGCCCAGATGAGGCCGCGAAATTTCCTTTCACCAGGGGCATTTACGAAGAGATGTATCGTGCGCGTCTTTGGACAATGCGGCAATATGCCGGATTCGGTTCGGCAGCTGAGTCGAACAAGCGCTACAAGTATTTACTCGCAAGTGGGACGACAGGGCTATCGGTTGCCTTCGATCTGCCGACACAGATCGGTTACGATTCGGATCATCCTATGGCTGAAGGTGAAGTAGGGAAGGTTGGAGTTCCGATAGATTCTTTGGAAGATTTCGATATTCTTTTCGACGGAATCGAACTAGCAAAAATTTCTACTTCGATGACGATCAATGCAACGGCGTCGATCCTTCTTGCTCTTTATGTTGCAAAAGCAAAAAAGCAAGGTGCCGATCTGAAGAAGCTTTCCGGTACGGTGCAAAATGATATTCTCAAGGAATATGCAGCACGCGGGACATATATTTATCCGCCCCAGGCCTCGATGCGTATCGTCACCGATATTTTTTCCTGGTGCGCAAGCGAACTCCCTTCCTGGAATACGATCTCGATATCAGGGTACCATATCCGTGAAGCAGGCGCAACAGCTGCAGAAGAAATTGCTTTTACGCTTGCAAATGGAATCGCTTACGTTCAGGCAGCCATAGATGCAGGGCTTGCTGTCGATGATTTTGCTCCAAGGCTATCGTTCTTTTTCAATGCGCATATCAATTTCTTCGAAGAAATAGCAAAATTTCGTGCTGCACGTTCGCTATGGGCAAAGCTGATGAAAGAACGGTTTGGTGCGAAGAAGCCTGAGTCGCTCAAACTCCGCTTTCATACGCAAACGGCGGGTTCGACTCTGACTGCTCAGCAGATCGAGAACAATATCGTGCGAACGACGATCGAGGCGATGTCTGCTGTGCTTGGTGGAACGCAGTCGCTTCATACGAATGGCAAAGATGAAGCGCTCGCACTTCCAACGGAAGAATCAGCGCGCACAGCCTTGCGCACGCAGCAGATAATTGCATACGAAAGCGGTGTGGCAGATACTGTCGATCCGATGGCCGGAAGTTACTATGTTGAATACTTAACGTCTCAACTTGAGTCCAGGAGCACAGCTCTCATCGGGAAGATCGATGCACTCGGAGGATCCGTAAAAGCGATCGAAGCAAGTTTTCTGCAGGATAAGATCGCTGAAAGCGCATACGAATTTCAGAAAAAGGTTGAGACCAAGGAAGAGATCGTTGTTGGCGTGAACGAGTTCGTCGAATCGGGTATAGCAGAATCGCCTACGCTCAAGATCGATCCTTCGCTTGAGCGCGACCAGATCGCTCGTGTCCGTGCACTTCGCGCTAAACGCGATGAGTCTAAGGTCCGATCAGCCCTCTCCGATGTTGAGCGTTCTTGCTCAGATGGATCGAATCTTATGCCGCGAATCTTAACAGCAGTGGAGAGTTTTGCCACACTTGGCGAGATCGCCGATGCAATGAGAAAAGTATTCGGAGAGTTTTAGAACTCAAGTCGCAATCTATTTTATTACAACAAGTCTTTTTTGCAGTACTCCAGTTGGTGAATCCACGCTGACTAAGTACTCGCCAGCATTTAGATCTTCCGTGCTGATTTCAACTCGATCGTTACGAGTCTGCAATTGTTTTACTTTAGCTCCTAGCACATTGTAGATCGAGATCATATCATGATCACGCTCAGAATGAATTCCAAGGATGACACTAGATGAACAAGGATTTGGAGACAGTGTGATCTCGTCCCCAGATATAAGCGTCTGTTGAACGGACGAATTGCCTTCGAATGATTTCAGAACGGCTGTCCAATATTCTGGTTGCCAAATCTCATAATCCCAAGCATCAGGGGGGCCTCGGTAATTCCACCAGGCAAAATGCCAGCCGTTCTCGATCGCAGAAGTTGCAAGATCACTGAGAAATTGAACGCCGCCTGCTTGAGGGAATTCGAGTCCGAACTCTCCCAATAGGATCGGAGCATCCGTCTCGTTGTGGCGATCGTACACGTATTTGAACACGGTATCCTTGAGATAGGTCTTGTCGAACCGCGTGATCTTCAATTGGATATAGCTGATGAAATTTCCCGGATAGACAAGAGTACTGGTATCGGCGGCATAGACATACTCGTGGGGACGATACGCATGGAATTCGTACACGACATAAGGATCATGGATGACAGGAGTCAGCGGAATGAACTCCGGACTGGAGTATGCCGGCCCCTGAATCAGAATAGGAATATCGCGAGATGCCGAACGAATCGAGTCAACGCACAATTGCGTGATAGCCTGGAGATCGATCTTATTACTTACCAGAAGCTGCTCAAGCGATGCCGTATCGATATAGAATTTATCGAATAACGGATTCGGTTCGGTGATCGGTGAGATGCCTATAAACAAGGAGTCGTATTTGTAACGATCCACTACTTCACGTAGCATTGATGCATAAAGTCGCTGAACTACGGGATCAGTCCATATCGTAGATTTAGAGAAGTCGACTAAGCCATCTTTCCAGACATCCTGCCTGCCCGGACCTTCTCTGATATTGAGGGCATAATGCAAGCCGGCAGCATGACAGTAGGAAACATAATCATTGGTAATCTGAACATACTTATCGTCTAAGGAGTACGGAGCATCGACAGTCCGATAGCCAGGTGAACAGATGTAGGCGAAGGTGGCTCCCGTTTTAGCATAGTCCAAAAAATCCTGAAGGGTTTTGATCCGGGTATCACCCGTAAAATTATATCCGCGGTAGTACGATGGTTTTTTCCAGCCGTCGTATCGGGAAGGGATCTGCGCTGAGGTTTGCGTCGAAAGACAGAATATCAGCGTTGGAAAAATCAGACTGACGAACCGTTTCATGGAAGTACAATTGAATTTCTGGTTACAAATATAACCGTATCTTTGAAGAGTGGATGGAAAACCATATTCTTGTTATCTGGAGGACTTGGCCAGAGGCAGTGACCCTCAACCTTTCTCACATTTCTTTGTTTGAAGTACATCGATAATTTTAATACTTTTTGATATGAAACGCCTGCTCCCGCTTATCATAGTCACGCTTTGTGCCGGTTCTTCTTTTGCTCAGCTTAATGTCTGGCGCTGGCAGAATCCTTTGCCGATGGGAAATTTCTTACGCGCGGTCCAGATGATCTCTCGGGATACGATCTATGTGTGCGGCGATGAGGCATCTTTTATGAGTTCGATCGACGGAGGACAGTCTTGGAATGTCGAGAGTCGTGTCCTCAATAGCAAAGCAAATCTTAACGCCCTTCATTTTCTCGACCACAATTACGGCATGTGCTGTGGCGACTCCGGAAAGGTTTTTAAGACAACAGATGGCGGTGCCTCATGGAAAGCTCTGGTTACGAAGACTATCATAAAATTTAACGGTGTCTGTGTCGTTGATAAGAGCATTGCCATTCTCGTAACCGAAGGCGGTGCTATCATGCGGACGGTCGATGGCGGAGTTACCTGGACGACTATTCCAGTCGAAGTGAATTATAAACTCTACAGCATTCGAAAACTGAAGTCAGATTTTATTAGCATTACCGGTTACGGCGGGACCCTGCTTATCTCAAAAGACAAAGGCTTGACGTGGCCTCTTTTTACTACTGGTCTTGCCAATACGTATTACAGCGCCGATTTCTCTGATGAGCTCAATGGAACAATGATCGGTGAATATGGAATTATCCTTCATACGACCGATGGCGGGACCACCTGGAAGAGGCAGGAAATGGCCGATAGCTCGATAATTTCTGCATCGCTTAATGTGATCGATGGGAAAGATCCTATGGTGATGGCGATAGCAGGTGATTACGGGACAATGCTCTATACAACCAACGCCGGTGTGACCTGGTCGGAGAGTTTTCTTGGAACGGCCGAGCCGATCAAAGGCCTGTCCTTTTTCGACAAAACTACAGCAACCGCTGTCGGACGCAACGGGCTCATCATTCAAACCTCCGACGGAGGCGCAACCTGGAATTATGTCCCTCATAAACCCTTCACAGAAATTTTGCATGCCGTTGCTTTTCCGAAAGGAGACACGTCTGTAGGTCTGGCCGTCGGCGACCGTGGGACCATTTTGCGAACTCCTGATGGCGGCAAAACGTGGACCCTTGTGCCAAGCGGATTTGTGGGTAAGCTTAAGGGAGTATGTTTTACCGATCCATCTACCGCTATTGCCGTAGGTGAGGGCGGATGGATCCTCAAATCCATTGACGGAGGAATGAATTGGAATCGAAGGCCCAGCGGGACAACGAAAAATCTTAATGCCGTTAGTTTCTGCTCGGCAGGTACAGGAGTCATTGTCGGCGATTCTGGCATGATCCTACGGTCATATTCCTCGGGAGAATTCTGGGGTCAAATGTTCACCACTCCTGTGACTCGCACAGAGTATTTTCGTGGCGTCAGTTTTCCCGATTCTCTCCATGCATATATCTGCGGCGAGGCAACCGTGTACAATTCAACCGACGGAGGATTCACCTGGGAGGCGACTAAGGGCGGAAGCGAATCTCCCGGAGAGTCGATCTCATTCGCAGATAGTATTCATGGCGGCTTTGTTCATACCGATAGATTCGGCGTAGGGTATGTTCAGGTCACTTCGAACGGCGGAGTCAGTTTTGATTCGATCTATCCTCCATATTCAACCAAGGGCGGAGATCACAGTCTTAGCGGAATATTCTTCACTGACCGGCAACATGCTACTGTTGTTGGAGTCCTGGGCTACATCGCTCACTCGACCAATGGCGGCAAGACCTGGACGGAGCAGCAAAGCAATACTCTGAATAATCTCAATGCTGTTGCGTTTGGCTCGGTCAAAGCAGGGACTGCAGTCGGCTACCGTGGGAATATCATGCGAATCACAACGAACGAGAAACTTGCGGCGCCAACTCCAACTGCAATGGGAAGTCCGAAAGCCATCCTCGATCCGTGCTATCCCAATCCTGCTACTTCTACGATCAATATTTCCTTCTCTCTTCCGGCCTCTGGCAGTGCATCCATCAAGCTCTACACTATCGACGGGAAGGAAATCACAATGGCAGCCGACGGCTTCATGGAAGCAGGAGAGCATAGAACACTTCTCGATCTTACTTCCCTATCTTCGGGGTCTTATATACTAAGTCTTTCGTTTGGAGGAGCCATTGTAAGCCAGACCGTGCATCTGGTACGATAACTCACGTCTGGGAATCTCCTGTGAAGAATTCTTCGCATGGGCCATACCGGCCTATGCATTCGTATCTTTGCAGAGAATTTCTCAATTCACAATTCTCAATTCAACATGAATTTGATTCTCTTCGGACCGCCTGGTGTAGGCAAAGGCACGCAGGCAGAGCGGTTGCGTGACCATTATCATCTCCATCATATATCCACCGGTGATATTTTGCGCGCTGCAGTCAAGGCAGGAACGCCCCTTGGTTTGGAAGCCAAGAAATACATGGATTCCGGAGGCCTCGTGCCGGATGAAGTGATCATCGGACTTGTCCGTGAAGTCTTGTTACGTGATCAAGCTGAAGGGAAAGGTTTTCTTTTGGATGGGTTTCCGCGCACGGTTGCGCAGGCCGAGGCATTAGAAAAAATATTCTCAGAACTTGCAATTCCGGATGTGCACATTGTTTCCCTCGACGCTCCGGAAGACGAACTTGTGACCAGACTTGTCAAGAGAGGACTGGAATCCGGTCGATCGGACGATACGGAAGAAACGATACGCCGACGGTTGGAAGTCTATCACGATCAGACAAGCCCTGTACAGGAGTATTATAACAAATATCGGAGCGTTCATTCTGTTGATGGATTGGGTGACATCGATGAAATTACTAGGAGAATACACCGCACGCTTGGATGATCGGATAATCCGATGAATGCTAAGAGGATAAAGGGTGTTCTTCTCCCACCAGATCATTGAAGAACTCATTCCCCGAACATAGATTTCTCCCCGTGCTAAACGCGTTCACACGACGATAAGCTGTGCCGAGAATACATTTTCATCGCCATGAAGAAGGAACGTTGCTGAGGATCTCGCCAACCACCGATGGCGAGGGGATTCTCACTGTCTCATTAGGAGGCGCATGGAGATATGGAATTGGTACCGGCCATCCCTCTACTCTTTTCGATAAGCGTCACTCCCTTGGAGATATCGAACAAATAATCTTTATCGAAGACGATCTGAAGTTTTGGGATTCAAGCCTGATCTCGTTCATCAAGAAAACGCAAGATGAGGCAAAATCAAGAAATATTTCAGTCGATCTTTCGCATCTTTCGCCTGGGATACAGCGATTACTCGCTCTAGCCGGAAGTATTCCTGCGCTCAATGATCAACTTCCAGAGCGCAGATCGCATTCCATGCTTCTGGCCCTTGGTTTCACATCGCTTAGATGGACTCATACGTTTGAGGATACATTGGAGTTCATCGGCGACCTCATTCTGAGCTTTGGCAGATTCTTTCGGGGCAAGGCGAATTTTCGGAAGGTCGATTTCCTGCAAGTGCTTCGTGATTGCAGCGCGAACTCACTTCCGATCGTCACGCTGATCAGTTTCCTCTTCGGAGTGATTCTTGCTTTTATCGGCGCTGCACAATTGAAGATGTTTGGAGCTGAGATCTATGTTGCCGATCTCGTCGGTATCGCCATGGCCCGGGAAATGGGACCGATGATGACGGCGATCATTCTTGCCGGACGTTGCGGCGCTGCGTTCGCAGCGCAGATCGGGACCATGACTGTCAACGAAGAGGTCGATGCCCTGAGGACGACCGGAATATCACCGATCGATTTCCTCGTCTTGCCGCGTGTGTTCTCGCTTGCTATCATGACGCCTTTTCTTGCGCTCTATGCCGTTTTCTTCGGCATCATCGGAGGAGCGGTTATCGCGCAGATCATGCTTGGCATCAGTTTCACGCAGTTCTTAACCGAAGCCCAGCAAATACTGACTCCTCTTCAATTCGCTCTTGGCATTATCAAGAGTTTTGTCTATGGAGTCCTTGTCGCATTTTCCGGCTGCCTCTATGGAATCCATTGCGGCAAATCGGCTTCGGCCGTCGGAACGGCAACAACATCGGCAGTCGTGATGGGAATAGTCTCTGTAGTAATGGCTGCTGCAGTGATGACCTACATCTATAATGTACTCGGAGTATAGTAGCCTTTGAATACGCACGATCCTATAGTAGTTGAATCAGCGAGCGCTCCCTCGGAAGCGCCGGCATCGAATGTTCATATCCGAGTAGAAGATCTTGAGATGACCTATGGCGATCTTATAATTCAAAGTGGCATTACCTTCGATGTCAAACGCGGAGAAGTATTCATCGTCATGGGAGCCAGTGGATGTGGTAAGAGCACTCTCCTTCGTCACTTAATCGGGCTGATGCGTCCGGCGAAAGGGAGAATACTTTATAACGGTACGGATTATTGGGCATCGAATGACAAGGCACGAGTACAAATGATGCAGAAATTCGGAATCCTCTATCAAAGCGGCGCGCTGTGGAGTTCAATGACGCTCTCCGAAAATATCGCAACTGTTCTGGAGCACTTTACGGATCTGCCAAAAGATGAAGTGAAAGATATTGCCTATCTTAAATTATCACTTGTCGGCTTGACGGGTTTCGAGGAGTTCTATCCGTCAGATATTAGCGGAGGTATGCGAAAGCGCGCAGGGCTGGCTCGGGCGATGGCACTCGATCCGGAAATCTTATTTTTCGATGAGCCTTCAGCCGGACTCGATCCGATCAGCTCACGAAATTTAGATGATCTGATCCTCGAGCTTAAAGGGAGTTTAGGGACGACCATCGTTGTTGTCACGCATGAGTTAGCAAGTATTTTTGCGATCGGAGATAATGCCATATTTCTCGATACCGAGACAAAAACAATGATTGCCTACGGCAGCCCGAATGAACTGCTTCTTCATCCACCCCGGCCTGTTGTCCGGGAGTTTTTGACCAGAGGTGAGAAATGAGTAAGGAAAAAACCAAAAGCGCGCAGAGTGCTCATGCCGGAGCGAATGCACGGTTGATCGGAGCATTTATGCTTGGGGCCATCGGACTTGTCGTGATGGTATTTCTCATTTTCGGAAGTGGCGATATATTCCGGGCCAAGAGCAAATACGTGATCTTTTTCAGAGGTTCGGTCGATGGGCTCAATACCGGTGCACCGGTGAAGATCCGCGGAGTGCAGATCGGCTCGGTAACTGATATCATTCCGATGATGCACGAGAACGGCGATTTTGTTGTCCAGGTGATCATTCAGACTGTAGGTGGCACATTGCGAGAAGCGATGTCGGAAGGCGTACTAGAGAAAAAAAACAACGGCATCGGAGATCTTATTGCCAGGGGATTGAGAGCGCAGCTGCAATCCCAGAGTTTTATCGTTTCCCAAAAAATGATCGTCATCGATTATTATCCGGAAACGCCGGCGATCTTTGCCGGAGTAGATCTGCCCTTTAAGGAAATACCTTCGATCCCGACAAAAGGTGAAGAACTTGAACAAAGCATGCAGAAGGTGGCCAAAGAGATCGCCGAAGTGCCATTCGCCGGAATTTCCAAGTCGATGCTCAGTACGTTCAATGGCATTGACACGTTCGTCCGATCCACAAAGCTTCAGCCGGTTTTCGATAACCTCAGTAAAAATGCAGATGCCATAGGAATTCTCGCAAACAGGATCGATTCGATCGGAATGACGATCTCTACCGGAGTCAATACAGCAACCACTGCAGGTACCGTATCGCTCCAGCACGTTGATGAGCTTGTAAAAAGACTTGAAAATCTCTCGATCGAAAATCAGTATCTCCTTAGAGAAAGCCTCGAGCAACTTTCGCTCTCCGCCCGCTCAATGAAGAACCTTACCGATTATTTGCAGCAACATCCGAGCGACATACTTTACGGAAAATGAACTTCATGACTATTCATCGTATTTTCCACCGGCAAATGAACTTGTTGGTTGTAGGATTAATCCTCCTTGGTATGCTTGGTTGCGGAGGGTCAAAGCCCTCCCGGTATTACGGACTTTCGGCAGCCAGAGGAGTCACCGGTGATCGCCGCATCGATGCGCCTACTACTCGAATCGCCATCGGCATTCGAACGCTGAAGCTTCCGGAATACTTGTTACGGCCGCAGATCATCACCAGAACCGCAAACGATGAGCTCGTGGCGGCGGAATTCGATCGGTGGGCAGAGCCTCTCGAAAAGAACTTTGAGCGAGTGCTCATTGAAGATCTATCAAAAGATGTACCGACAAATAACATCTTCCTTTTTCCGGTGCGAGATTCTTCCGTGACAAACTTTCAATTAGTCGTCGAGGTGACGGAATTCGAGTTGAGTGCGGGGAACAATGTTACCCTCTCAGCCCGATGGGGAATTACTCGGGGAGAAGAAATCGTCTTCCTGATGAACAAGAGATCGACCTTTAGCGAACACGTTCAGGATGAGGGCTTTGCCCCGGCAGTTGCAGCGATGAGCAGGCTTACGGAAAAACTCAGCGCTGAGATTGCCTCGGAAATTCGGGAAAAAGCTTTAACTGCGAAATAATAGTGAGAGAACCGGATTAGCCTTATCGATTTATGTGGAGGGATAAACTTTGCACTCCGTTCGCTGAGATGACCTTCAGATAGTAAGACCCGTTTGCAAGATCAACTTGCAATTTTTTCCGGACATTTTTCCTAAGTACCTCGCATTGCGATACCTGCAGCCTTCCGAGAAGATCAAAGACTTCGATCCGTACTTCGCCAAGATCTCGAGATGCCATTAAGAAGAGATCACCATCGGTCGGATTCGGCATGACCGAAAGTTGCGGAATTTCTCCACCCTTGATGAACCCTGAAATAAGATCGATGCCACAGCCGGAAGGAGGAGTGATGACACTTGCCACCGATTCAGGGGAAATATATTGGCAAGGAGAAACTTCCGTCAATACCGAAACTGAATCGAATGTCACGACGGGTTTTCTTCCTGAATCCGTGAAGACGTCGAAGTAGGCAAATCCCAATGGAGTATCCGGCTTGGCCCCAATGATCTTAAGTATCGCTCTTCCCGGAAAGCTTGTCCCAGGAATATCGAGCAGAACATTCGTTGGCGAATAGGATCCGCGATACTTCAATGCTTTATCATAGTGCAGGGTCAAATCCATATCTTCAGGATGATCGAGTCCGCTTATCGTGATTGGGACAGCGACCGAACCGCCGATGGTATCTGTATTCTGATCTGCAGTCTGGAGAGACAGGGGATGTGGCTCAATACCATATCCCGCAAGCGAAATCGTATCGTGTGTGCCGTCGCTTAAAGTCAAAATTATCGAGGCATCCAGCAACCCCTCGGATTGTGGTTGGAAATTGACTAGAAGGGAATCGGGGCTTATGGAATTACTTGTATAGCTCGATGAATGCGCACCTCTCATTTCGTACTGAAGAACTTCAGGAGGGCATGCGCCCGAACGTGTGATCTTGACGATCTGAGAAATAGGAGCATGACAGGAATACAGCGTATCGGAAACGAACAGTGCTGTTTGGGACAAGGTCAATGATCCCACAAGAGAGCCTGCCTTCAGTGAATCGCCTCCGCTGTTTATCGTTTTCCAAATGTTACCTTGATCATCTGCAGCAAAAAGAACATTTGCATTCTTCGCCGCTATGAGTCTGGAATCTTTCAAGCCGTTTGGGCCTCCGATACTCCGCCATGATTGACCTGCGTCAGTTGATCGCATCAGCCCATTCTGCAATGTCTGAAAATAGACAACCGATCCTTGAGTGACAATGACTGAGCCTGCAAGATATTCGAATGGTTTCGAATCGACTATACGCCAGGATACTCCGCGGTCATTAGAGATGTATATTGCCCGTACCCTATCGGTAAGATTATAAAATTCCTCATTTGACACGTAGTAGGTATTTGGATCGCATGCATCGAGAGCAAAGGATTTACAGTCGTCATCGAATCTTCCCGTAGCTGTTTGCCATGTTGCCCCATAATCTGCTGAGGTCACAATCGTGCTCCTCGATTTGAATCCATTCATCATTGCAAAGATCTCCGTACCACGGACGTGAAGATCGCCGCATTCATCAAAGCCGGGGAAATTCTTCCACGTCCATGTAGCGCCTCGATCACGAGTTATACCGATCGAAGTATTGCCGTAGCTGACGACGATTTCCTGTGCGGAAGCGATGAACTTGGCGCCATAGCTATGACCTTGGCTAACGGGCGATATCTCTTTCCAGGTCAGGCCACCATCTGAAGTTAGGACAATATGTCCATCATCAAGTGAGACAATTCCATTATTGGCATCAAAGAAATCAATATCAAAAAAAATGCCTGGCGCAGAGAAGTTGTAAGGAGTTCGTTCATTCCATGAAAGGCCGTCATCACTTGACATCCAAAGTTTTCCTTGAATGCCCGCCCAAACCCTGCCGTTTTGGTAGACTACAATGCCGCCCTCCGACCAGTTAGGGCTTACTCCGAGCAGTTTCGCACCGACAATCTTCCATTGGCAATACGTCGCTGTATCTGCAAATAGGACGAGCAGAGTCAGGAGAGCGAGAAAGCGCAAATGATAAGACTTCACAAGAAGTAGAACAAGAAACTGCAGGTGAAGTTTCGAATCTCCTATTGCTGCCCTAGGACTAGTGGTAAGCCGTTCTTTGGGTTTCCGATCACTACGATCTTTGCATTCGGAGATTCTGCCAGCTTCTGTGTTGCCTCGATACCTTTAAGTTCAAGGATCTCACGCGAAAGACCTTGTGCAACGATCTTCTGGAAATCCTGTATTCCTTGTGCTTCGATTCGTTTGCGATCGGCCTCCTGCTTTTCTTTTTGCAGAACGAATTCCATCTTCTGCGCATCTTGTTGCGCTGAGATCTTCGCATTGATCGATTGTTGGACTGACTGCGGAAGAGAGACATCGCGCAAGAGCATACCTTCGAGCACTAATCCGCGTTTCTTGAAACCCTCTTCTAGAAGGGCAGTGACCTTCGTAACAAAATCTTCACGTTTGATCGAGTAGAGATCGGTGCTTACGTAATTAACCGCTTTATCACGGAGGGCGGATCGGATCTCCGGGCGTACGATCTTATCGGTATAGTCTTCACCAATGGTGCGGTAGACCATGGCAGCCGCGCTTGGAAGAAGCCGGTATTGCACCGTGATCTCAAGTTTGAGAGTTAAGCCATCGCTTGTCAGCACCTCGATCGCATCATCGCCTTTGACCTGTCCTTCATTATGTGTTGCGCTCATCGTATATGCCTGAGTCCGAACATCCATGGGTTTGATCTCATAGAGCGGATTGATCACATGGAAGCCGTTTTCAAGAGCATCGGGCTGCACGTTGCCATAAAGTATTTGCACTCCGACGTTGCCGGCCGGAACAACCGTGGCCGTCGAAAGGACTAAGAAGACGATCGCAACTCCGATCGCCACACGAAATATGATGCCGAAGATCTTGTGATTATCTGTCCGTGTATTGGCCGTTGGGGAAGTCCGAGCCCGTGCTATGAACGCAACGACGGCGATAATGAGGAAGAGAACAAATCCTGTGAACATAGTGTACCTCTGCGAAATAGTGAAAGTCAGGAAACAATCATTACTATCGATATAGTCCGATAATCATTGATCCGGCGCCGAATGGCTATTTTCGCTCAAATTCAATGAGCGTTTTTCCCGAAGCCTTGATCAAAGTCACTGCCCAACTGATGATCACGATCGAACCGATAATTCCGCTTAAGGCATCGAGAGAGTAGAGGTTATACGTTGCTCCGAGCACAAGGGCGATGATGGCCGTCACGCTTGTAAGGCCATCGGCCAAAACGTGAATATAAGCAGCACGAATATTGTGATCGCTGTCCTCTTTGTCATGGTGAAGAACCGCAGCGCTGATCGCATTTACGACAAGACCGATCGAAGCTACAACTATCGCCTCCGTGAACCTGATCGGAAGGGGAGCCAGGAGCCGGGTGGTCGATTCGATCGCCATGTAAACAGCAATGATGATGAGTGCAATAGCACTGGTAAAACCGGCAAGCGATAAAACCTTTTCTTTGTGGAAGGAAAGGTGCTCGGATTGTGCGTACTTCCGGATAGTGTAGTATGCGATCCAGCTTAGGCCGACGGCGAAGACGTGAGTTGCCATATGCCATCCATCGGCAGTCAGAGCCATCGAGTTCGAGTAATACCCTGCGCTAATTTCCAGGACCATCGTCACGGCCGTGATAATGAGAACCCATCGAGTTTTTTGCTCGTGGGTGCGGTGATGATGATGCTCTGTATGGCCGTCGTGCATAATACCAGAGACCGTTGAAATCGGACTATTTAGTCTTCGACTGAATATCGATCACGGGTTTTCGCGATTTATCCGCCATGTTGTTGAAGGATGGCACAACTCCCTCTTCGAGTCGCTTCAGCGTTGCAAAGCATTTTCCCGCTTGAATCGTTAGATCATCAAAGACAAGCCTGTCCTGATCGGTCGGTTTTGCATCGGCGGACTTGACAAAATCGTACAACGTGGCAAGTTTATCGTTCAATTTGATCGGAAAGCGCAATGCATCTTCTCCCGCTTTGATCTTCGGCTGGATGAATTGATTCTCCACATAATCCAAGCTATCAAGCAGAGTCTTCGCAGCTTCCTTAAATGGTTTCGCTTCGAGAGAATCGGTGAACCCTCCCATGAAAGATTCTACGGAGGCCCTGATCTTGCGAATACGTTTCACAGCTCTATGAATTGCCGAGATCGTATCACGAATTTGCAGTGCCAAAGCATTCTGTTCTGCCAGATCGGATGCAGAGACTTTGATCTTCGGATTCTCATAAATATCAAATTGTTGCTCTGCCAGCAGAGTATCATTTCTGCGGAGTTGTACAAAATATTTTCCGGGGATAACTTTCGGCCCGGCAAGCGAACCCTGCATGACGGCATCTTTCTCGAACTCCTCGGCATCATCATGGCGTAAGTCCCAAACGAAAGTATTAGCTCCGGAATCGGCGCGAAGGACTCCGGGACGTTTCGCAGAAGGATCTTCGTAGAACTCCTTCTTGATCTTCACCGGCTCTTTCTTTCTGTCGCGCACGCTGGAGTACCACGTGATCGTATCACGTTTCTCATTCAGGAAAATGAGTTTGATCTCGCCTTCGGGCTTCTTTTTGAAATTATACCGAATGATGGCTCCGCCCGGTGCATTCTGACCTGCAGTAATTGCCGTATCGGCACCTCCGCCATCCATCCGAGCTGTTGCACGGGGTTTGAAGAGAATTTGGTCGGCGCTCGCCATTTGATCATTCAGTTGGTAGAGCGGTGTGATATCGTCTAAGATCCAGAATGACCTGCCATGCGTTGCGATGACGAGATCATTATCGCGAGCCTGAACTTGAATATCGCGCACCGGAGTCACAGGCAAATTCAATTGTAACGACTGCCAATTCTCTCCGTCATTGAAAGAAACATAAACGCCTTTCTCTGTGCCTGCATAGAGCAGACCACGCTGATGCGGATCTTCGCGAACGCAATGAGTATATGATTCACTGCCGATTCCTTCGGTGATCTGCTTCCATGACTTTCCGTAATCGCTTGTTTTGAAAATGTATGGATGCCTATCGTCCCACTTATATCTGTGCGCTGCAAGATAGCATGATCCCGCTTCGTAATGCGAAGGCTCAAGAATCGAAATGATCGCCCATTGCGGAAGGCCGGTAGGTGTTACGTTCTGCCAATGCTTTCCTTCATCGGAGGAAATATGCACAAGCCCGTCATCGGTGCCTGCCCATAGCAATCCTTGCTTAAGTGGCGATGGAGCAAAGGCAAAAATATCAGGGTATGTTTCGGCACCTGTATTATCTTTAGTGATAGGTCCACCGCTTGAGCATTGCATCTCGGCTTCATTTCGGGTCAGATCCGGACTAATGATCTCCCATGTCTGTCCTTCATTCGTCGTTTTATGGACGACTTGTGAAGTTGCGTAGATGATCTTCGAGTCGAAAGGAGATATCATGATCGGATAGGTCCATTGGAACCGATACTTTCGGGTACAGGCACCATCGCCGAGGCATGATTCCGGATAGGGATTAATGAATTGATATTGATCGGTGGATTTTGTATACTTGCTCATCATCCCATCATACTCGCCACCATAGGTGATGTCGGGATTAAGCGGATTCGGAACGATGTATCCCGCTTCGCCTCCGGCAACGCCGTACCAGTCATGGATGCCGATCTCGCCACCTGTTGTGCGGGAAGCGATTCGCATGGAGCCCCAATCCTGCTGAGCACCATATACGTTATAGGGAAAATCGTTATCAAGATTCACATGATAGAACTGGGATGTCGGCAACGCTTCCTTCGACCAGGTCTTTGCGCCATTGAACGTTATCGCTGCACTGCCGTCATCACCAATAATATAGTTGTCGGAGTTATCTGGATTGATCCACATATCGTGATTATCGCCATGCTCCTGCCCGACTTTCGTGAAAGAGCTTCCTCCATTCGTCGATTTCCAGAATTCGACATTCATCACATAGACGACATCGATCTGTTTCGGATCGGCAAAGACGCTGCTGAAATACCAGGGACGTTGAGTCAGATTGTTATTCGTATCGAGCTGCTGCCATTTCTTTCCGCCATCATCTGAGCGAAAAAGTCCGCCATGTTCGTTCTCGATCATCGCATAAATGCGATCGGAATTAACGGGCGAGACTGAAACACAGATCTTGCCAAGCAAGCCCTTCGGCATTCCGGGATTATGCGATAGCAATTCCCACGTTGTGCCGCCATCGGTAGATTTATACAATCCGCTCGTTTCTCCTCCGCTTGTCATCGACCAGGCAGTTCGCTCGGCATGCCACATTGATGCATAGAGATTGTTGGGATTTGTAGGATCGATCTTGATGTCGATGGCTCCGGTAGAATCATCTTTACTGAGAACTTGCTGCCAGGACGATCCACCATCGGTCGTACGATAGACTCCGCGTTCTTTGTTCTTGCCGAAGACTTGTCCGAGAACGGCCACATACGCGATCTCAGGTTTCCAGGGATGGACAGCAATGCGGGCAATGGAATACGACTTATCAAGGCCGATATGTTTCCATGTCTTTCCCGCATCGGTCGATTTATACATACCATCTCCCATGGCTACTGTATTCCTGATCGCCGCTTCTCCCATTCCGACGTAGATGATATTCGGATCGCTCGGAGCTACTGCCAAAGCGCCGACTGAGGAAGAGTGGAAGGTTGTATCCGAGATCGGAAACCATGTACTTCCTGCATCATCAGTTCTCCAAACTCCTGCACCGCAGCCGCCCATATAATAGAGCGTCGGCTTGCCTCTCACTCCGGAAACGGTGAGGCAGCGCCCGCCGCGGAAGGGTCCGATAGAACGCCACTTGAGGCCGGAGTAGAGCGAAGGCGAATATTTGACAGGTGATTCCTTTGCTTCCGTTTCCGATAAACAAATTACCGAAAGAAGAGCGATGCATATAGCGATCGCTAAACGCTGGGGTAGATATGGATGCATGATCGAATGAATTAAGAGATTTTGAACGATTGATAACAGAGGAGGGAATTTTTAAGTTGTCAGAGACTCTTAAGTGCGTGCACATCCACTGATCCTGGAATTTCAGTATCCGCAGAGTCTACTTATTCACCACAACTTGCAGATCGACTATGCCTGCAACTGAGCTTACGCGGATGTTATAGACTCCGTTTGGTACTGGAAGTAGCACCTTGACCGGTGAGTTCTTATGGAGAGAAATTGTCTGGGCGCTCTTCCTGACACCAAGCATATCATATACTTCGATGCTTGCCTCGCCAAGATTCAGGGAAGAATTGACCATGGCTTCTCCCGTCGTTGGATTCGGACTGATAATGATTTGGGGCATGAGGCCATGATGTAAGAAGCGCGAAACCGTTATCACTCCGCACCCCGAAAGTGGGGTGAGCGTACTCGTCGTAGCAGCGGGAGAAACGTATTGACAGGCAGTGGGTGCTGAGAGGACGGTGATCGAATCAAATCGCACTACTTGTAACGGCACGGAATCGTTATAGACTTCGAATCGAGCAGAACCAAGCACCAGATTCGATTGTGCTCCGGTAATTTTCAGTTTCGAGCGGCCATTCCATTGCTCGCCCGGCATATCGAGCTTTACACCGGCAGATGAAAATGAACCCAGATAGGTTAGTACAGTATCATAGTGAAGCACAATAGTAACATCTTCAGGCTTCAGGAATCCGTTGATCGTAATCGGTATCGTAGCCGAGCCTCCGAGTGTATCGATCTTTTGATCCGGAATAGTCGAAATCGTAAGTGGTGCGCGAGGAATTCCGAACCCTCCCAACGTTACGATCTTTTGCGCACCATTTGTCAATGTTACTAGAAGTTGAGCCGAATTCAAACTATCATAGACGGGCATGAACCGCACTCCGATCGAATCACCTGAAAGCGGAATGGGAGTATAGCTCGATGAATCAGAGCCTAAAACGCTGATCGTTGAAATTGTCGGTGGCAAGCATCCTTTGGGTTGAAGATGGATAAATTTAGAGATCGAAGTGTCGCAAACGATAATTGAATCACTCGAGAAAAGTGAATTAAGGGAAAGCACGAGATCGTTAAATCCGGGATTCGCCAACAGCGAATCGCCTCCGCTATTGGTTGTTTCCCAGATGCTGCCTTCTCCGTCGAGAACAAATATGATATTGTCATTGATGCAGGCTATATCTCTTCCATCGAATGCAACTGCTGGCGGGCCGCCTACTGCTTTCCAACTCAAACCCTGGTCCAAAGATCGGTAGATCCCTCTTCTCAAACTGCTGGCATAGATTGTATTCGCTGTACATGTCATCGCTCCCGAAAAGTAGGGAGGATCGAATTGAAGCGAAGCCATCCAGGTATTGCCCTTATCGCTTGAATAATAGAGTGAAGAGTTATTATCGACTGTCGCTGTGTAATCCTCATTCGCGATATAGAGTCTGCTCGCGTCACAGGAATCTGCGCAAATCGTGTATGAATCACCATCAACTTCGGCAGGACTTTGTTTCCATGTCTTTCCTAAATCCGTCGACGAAGAAACAAATCCTGGTAACCCTGCAGTGGCATCCGAACAATTCAATACATAAAGAGTATTGTCTCTTCCGACGGTGAGGCATTGGGAGTATTCGCCTCCGGCCCATGACGTTGTCCAGGTACTGCCTCCGTCGATACTCGTATGCAAGAGTCCAGTCGGAGTTGGAAAATCTCCCACGGTTAGGACTTGAATAATATTTGGTGAGCCATTAAATATGAGATTAACGCAGTGGGGTGCCGTAAGAATCTTATTCCATGTTTGACCACCATCTCGAGTAAGAAAGACACCGTTACTAGGAAGACCTACTTCTTCAGCAGTCGAGACGATGCCATTGAACTTGTCATAAAAATCAATATCAGTAACAATGTCATCATTGGTAAGCGGAAGGAAACTCTTCTGCCATGTCTTTCCAGTATCGCTCGACGACCAGAGATCCCGCCATCC
The DNA here is from genome assembly GCA_030706385.1 of Bacteroidota bacterium. Taxonomy (GTDB): domain Bacteria; phylum Bacteroidota; class Ignavibacteria; order Palsa-1295; family Palsa-1295; genus PALSA-1296. The sequence goes on from JAUZOQ010000056.1 coordinate 22,587, forward strand.
GGCCCAGAGAACTCCGGCTTTATAATGGATTGCGCCGTATTCAGGATCTCCGTGAGAGCCAAGAAAAGGAGTCACTCTATCCGGTGCTACATTCTTCCATTGCGAATACGATACACCGCTCACCAGGAGCGAAAAGAGAATGCAAATGACGAGGTGTGTGCGTTTCGGGGCCTTCATAGTCTAGTAATAAACACGAATCAGTGTTTGAAGTTACAGAAAAGTAAACATCCTTTTGGAGGTCATGTTTTATCGAACTACCGTTACTCTTTGATCGATTTCCCGGCCTGATGAAGTGACACGAATAAGGTAGATTCCAGTGGCCGGCGGAAGTGTAAGTCGTACCGGTAAATGCCTAGTCAGAGTGATTCGTTCTGTTGCGCGTTTGACACCGAGCATATCGAAGATCGAAGCATCCGCTTCTCCCAAATCGGAAGAGGATGAGAGCACGACATCTCCTGATGTTGGATTCGGCGCGATCGTTAATTGAGGGAAAGTACTATCTCTCATAAATCGGATCAATGTGCCGACTCCGCATCCCGCCGGTGCAGTGACGGTACTGGTTGCCGTCATACTCTTCGTTGTATTGCAGGTTACGATAGCATCAAGAAAACTGAGCGAGTCGAAATGTACAATTGGTTTTTGCGAAGAATCGGCATAGACATCGAAGAACGCATACGCCGGCACCGTCGGACTGCTCGGCATAGGGATTCGCAAGCGCGATCTTCCTGCCCACGTCTCGCCCGGAAGATCAAGTTGAACCTTCGAAGGTGAGAATGTTCCTCGATAAATAAGCTCTGTCCCGAAATGAATCGAGAGATCAAAGGTCTGTTGCGAATTCAGCCCGACGACGCTGATCGGAATTGCTACCATTCCACCGATCGTATCGGTCGTTACATCAGCCGTCTGAAGTGCAAGATTGCTTCCATCGATTATGGAAAGTGAATCACCGCCGCTATTATAGGTCACCCAGACAGTGCCGAAGCTATCAACAGCAGCAATAATATTATCATCAATGGCAGCGACAAATCGCGTATCCGTGATATTCGGTGGACCGCCGATATCCTTCCAAGTTTTCCCTTGATCGGTGGAGCGC
>JAUZOQ010000057.1 GCA_030706385.1 Bacteroidota bacterium
GAACCTCGCAATCCTCATCACGAACGCTACCGTGCAGGATTTTCCGCAAGCGATGCTCTTCGGGAAGAAATGGAAGCAGGATGCATCACAATTTGCGAAACGCTCGGATACGATTTCAATACGATCGAATTTGCGATCAAGGATGGCATTCCGTACGCCATCGATTTTACCAATCCCGCTCCAGATGCCGAGCGTACTTCCGTCGGAGAAGAGAATTTCGAGTGGATCCTGAATACTTCTGCAAAATTCCTGATTCGCTCGGCAAAGGAATCGGCGAAAAAGAAAAAAAGCACAAAGAAGAATCCGAACTGGCGGGAAATGATCCTGAGCTAAGCGATCCTAAAGCCTTCCGAATCTTTAAACCTCTCAAAATGAGAGGTTTTTTATTGTTTCTGTAACTTTTCCGATTCGAAGTGGTTATTCTTCCATCACTATCCTTCGCATCAAAATGAGAAAACTCCTGATCCTTGGTCTACTACTAGTATTCGTACAATCGGTTTCTGCTCAGAAACCCTGGAAGTGGTCTCGAGCAAAGGGACCGAGTACAGGAAGTTTAGCCCAGGGCCTCTACCGGGGAGTGAATGGAGAGATCATTGCTTTGACTTTATCGGGATATTACGTGAGTTCCGACCAGGGGAATACCTGGGATTTCAGACAGATCTTGCCGAATTCGGAGACGCAACCGATTTCACATTTCTTCATTTCTTCCGACGGCACATACTATTTCTATGTGTCGTCCAGATATTCATACTCAATTGCCGACTCAGCCAGCGTCGGAATGTATCAATCGACTGATCACGGAAATTCGTGGAACCGTATTCTTAAAGGACTCAGTATTTTCTCGATGATCGAAAGCACCGATCACTCTTTATATATGAGTTCGAGGGATGTTAACGGCCAGAAGGTGATCTTTGAATCGATAGACAATGGAAAGTCATGGGTCGGTATTCCTGGTTTGAGTAACAGTCCTGCCCCTGCCGCAAGCATTGGGAAATATGTATTCTTGAACTCCGGCTACAATGTGCTGAGATTCGATCCGGCTACGCAAATCAGCGAAAATTTCTCGGATGGGCTTCATGATATCGGTCAGAGCCTCGTTAGGATCGATTCGTTACTTTACGAACTTACCGATACTTGCATTTACTACTCGGATGGCGAGCAGCCTTGGCAACCAGTCTGTGGCCTCAAGGGCACAAAGTCACTAGTAAAAGGCGAAGGGAATACGATCCTGGCGTTGTTGCAACGCGATGTAATTACCAATTTCACTGTCGCTTTATCAATGGATAAGGGGTTAACTTGGGATTCGATCGCAAGTATTACTTATCAAGCGAGTCCAATTGAATATTCGCATGCCGACGAACTGATCTATCAAACCAGTGAAGCCCTCGTCCTCTCTACCGATAGAAGTGCTTCATGGAAGGAGATCGGATTTCCTTATGCATCCGTTAGTCTTGTCTTTGCGAAAGATGAGCATACAAGTTTCGCTAATACTTTGCTCGGCACGACACTTATTTCAACTGATCACGGGAATACCTGGAGCGATGTGAATCCGGGCCATTCCTATACCTCGGTAATAGTCCGAGGGCCCGGAGAGACCATCTTTGATGTGACTGAAGACGGTCGCATCCTAATTTTCGACTCAACGCTTATCCAGTGGAAGCTGAGGGCTGTCAGATTAGTCGATACCTACCAAGGCATTATGGTCTCCGATAGATCGAAGTTCATGTATCTCGTCGCAGGGCAATCGATCCTCCGATCGGATGACACCGGCTACACATGGCTGGATCTGAATGTTCCGAATACCGGCAATTCCATCTATTCTATAGATGCGAACACCTATGGCGCTATCTATTTCGGAACATATCCGGAAATGTTTAGGTCAGAAGATAACGGTAATACCTGGACAAGACTTCTTCCTGTCCATGGTCCCATACAATTAACCCAAATCAAATGCATAGGGACGGCTGGTGTGCTACTCGGAACAGAAGGGGCTGGCCTCCTCTTCTCCAATGACAAAGGAAATTCCTGGACTCGGATCGACGGTAATCGATTCGATACTGTGCAGTGCATGACAATCGATAGCAAAGGCGCTATCGCAGCCGGCACAAATCGGGGATTATGGATTCGGGATCCGTCCTCTTTCGTTTGGGCGAAAGCTCAGTTGGGACGAGATGAAGATCTCTTTATCGAGGCGATAGATGTTGCGCCAAACGATGATTTCTACGTCGGGACTTCCGGAGCAGGGCTCTGGATCGGCACAAGAAATTATTCTTCTACCCATTCTTCAGGCGAGCCGATATCATCCATGAAGATCTTTCCCGATCCTGCGATCGAGAACTTCAACGTGTCCATCGGACCAACTCCGAATATGCAGGAGCGGCTTGAACTTTACGATCTACTCGGAAGACGTATCGCCGTTCTCGCAGAAGGAGAGTATCCGGATGGAAAAGTGATCTCGTTCGAGACTTCGACACTGCCCAGCGGAATATATACGGTCATACGAGTCGGTCCGCAACTGCGGCAGGCGCAGAAGCTCGTAGTTCGGCACTGAGGAAGGCGAGATTAAATCTTATTTGCCCAAGAGCACATCCGTTTTCTTTTTTAGCTCTGCGGCTTTATCGACCGTTACCGTGGTTCGGGCAACAGTCGTATTTGCTTTATCGAGAGCATCGTCAGTTTTGTCGATCGCATCTTTCTTCGGCTTCGGAGTTTGCTTCTCTACGTGAGATTTGGCGGCAGATGCTTCCTGAACGACGACGACGGTATCCGGCGCCTTTGCTTCGGGCTGCGGCTTATCCTGTGAACAGCCGATAAGAAGGCCTGCAAAGAGTATCAAGGGTATTTTATTCATACTGGTATTATTATTCAAAATTTTGGCTTATACTTAACTATACGCCGAACATGAGCCCATCGGTTTACCTTTCGTGATAAAGCTCGGAACTCCAACTTGCAATAAACCCTTATATTCCCTCTACTTTATGGAAATGTATGGCTGAAGAAAAATTGACGACGCGGGCGCAGGATTTTAGCGCATGGTATAACGAACTTGTCGAAAGGGCGCAGCTCGCTGAGCATTCGCCGGTGCGCGGATGCATGGTGATCAGACCTAATGGCTATGGCATTTGGGAGCTGATCCAGCAGAACCTTGATAAGATGTTCAAGGATACCGGGCATGAGAATGCATATTTCCCGCTCCTTATCCCGCAGTCATTCATGAGCAAAGAAGCCGAACATGTCGAAGGCTTCGCTCCGGAGCTGGCAGTGGTCACCCATGGCGGCGGCAAAGAGCTTGAAGAACCACTGGTTATCCGGCCGACTTCCGAGACGATGATCTACACCATGTTCGCCAAGTGGGTGCAAGGCTATCGCGATCTGCCGATCCTCATGAATCAATGGGCAAATGTCGTGCGTTGGGAAATGCGCACGAGGCTCTTCCTGCGCACTTCGGAATTCCTGTGGCAGGAAGGTCATACTGCGCACGAGACTGAGGCTGAAGCCGAAGAAGAGACACTGAAGATGCTGGGCGTGTACCGGAAATTCGCCGAAGAATTCATGGCCATTCCCGTCATCACCGGTCTTAAGACCGATAGCGAACGCTTTGCCGGTGCGCTGCGAACGTACTGCATTGAAGCAATGATGCAAGATAACAAAGCATTGCAAGCCGGCACAAGCCACAATCTCGGCCAGAATTTTTCGAAAGCGTTCGATCTGAAATTCCAGGGCCGCGATGGCTCCGTGCAATATGCATGGAACACGTCGTGGGGAGTCTCGACACGCCTAGTCGGCGGAATAATCATGACGCATTCCGATGATGATGGCTTAGTTCTTCCTCCGCGCCTTGCGCCGACGGTTGCCGTGATCGTCCCTATCTTCAAGACAGATGAAGAGCGAGCATCGGTGCTGGAAGCAGCCGATGCGATCTACAACGAGATGCGATCGAAAGGCTTCAGAGTGAAGATCGATAAGCGCGATAATATGTCGCCGGGTGCGAAATATTACGAATGGGAATTGAAAGGCGTACCGCTTCGGATCGAGATCGGGCCGAAAGATGTGGCAAATAAAACCGTCGTCATTGTTCCGAGAATAACTCTCGATTCGCGCGAGGCCGCAAAGCCAGGAAGAAAGCAAAAGCTCTTCGTTTCGATGGATACGCTCTCAAATTCAATAGAAGAACTTTCCTCCGAATTGCAGGCGCAGCTCCTGAAAAATGCGATCGCCCGCAGAGAAGCCAATACTATTCGCGGAGTCAAGACCTACGAAGAAATGAAGGAGATCTTCAGCAAAGGCGAAGGCGCGTTTGTCTATGCCGGATGGAACGGAGATCCTGCCATTGAAGCAAAGGTCAAGGAAGAAACGAAGGCCACGATTCGCTGCATTCCCGATGCCGAATTCCGCAGTGCAGTTGCTCCGGCAACATGCCTTGTTACCGGTGAGAAGGCGAAGCACGAAGTGATCTGGTCGAAGGCGTATTAGAATGCTATTTGCCGACGACCATTTCGTTGAATTGTGAGCCTGCCGCTGTCGTCAATTTGCAGAGGTATTTTCCGCTCGGAAGATCTTTTGCATTGAATCGAATATAATGATTGCCGACTTCTTCGGTGCGGTCGATCAGAGTCGAGATCTTCTCGCCGAGATCGTTGAATATTTCGAGCGTAACGTGCTGTGACCGGTCGAGCGAAAAGCTGATCGTCGTCGAAGCTGAGAATGGATTCGGATAATTCTGGGAAAGGAAAACTCCCGGGATTTCCCTACTCCGGACTGTTTCCTTTGTCGTATCCTCCGGCAGGGGTGCCAACGGTGCAGGATTCCCGGCAGAATCGAGAACAACGATCCAGAGATCGTCCTGATGATCTGCCGTTTGATCCGTGCCACCGGCAACAATGAACTGCTTGCCGCGCTGCATCACGTCGTATGCCCAGGCAGAGTCGCCGTAAGTTTTCTGCCACTCGAGTGCACCCGTCTTATCTGTCTTGACCACATAAAGATGCGAATTTGCAGATCCCGGAAGGACGGAATATCCTGAGATCACATATCCGCTATCGGAAGATTGAATTCCTCCGAAGATCGAACAGACATCGGTGTTGTAATGCTTATCGATCTTCACTGTGCCGTTCGTATCGACAACTAAGAGCCACATCGAACTAACCGTGTAGTAATCTCCGGAATATCCGAAGAATGCATAATCGCCTTCTCTGGTGACGGCAACATCATAAGGGGAGTCATTATTCGAAGGATCGCTGCTATACGATTTTTTCCAGATCACTTTGCCTGAAGTATCGACTCGTACGGCGAAAAATTTCTCGCGATTGTTGATCGTTGTATGTCCGAGCAGGATGCATCCGTCATCGGCCGTGATCGCAGCAGTATGGCAGTGCTCGGCCGATCCGTTATCATAGGTCTTCTGCCATACGAGCTTGAAGTTACTATCGAGCTTCTGCAAGATCATATCGCCGTTCGGATCGCCTTCGGAATCGGTATGGCCGGCCCAATAGTAATGTCCATCCCGGATCTGCTTGAACCAATGAGCATGATCGGATTTAGCAAAATTGACTTCAAGTTTTTTTACGACCTTTCCTACGGAATCGATCTTATACATCAAAGCTTCTTCCGTGCCGGAGTTCTGCACTCCGCTATATCCGGCAAGCAAGGCACCGTTATCCTTCGTAGGCTCGACGGACCACAGAAAATCGACATCGGGATTTCCGTATGCCGAATCCCACATCACTTGCCCCTTACGATCGAAACGAACTACCCAGTAATCGCCGTTCTTCTGCCCCGTTGCATCGTTTGCACCGGCAACGATAAAGCCACCGTCTTTCGTCGGTTTGATCCTATATCCATACTGATTTCCGGCACCGCCGTATTTTTGCATTCCGACCTGAGCCGAAGCGACGAACGGGCTGAGAAGTAACAAGGTCACGACAAGGTACTTACGCATCAAAGTGAAGTAATGTTAATTATACAAAGATAAGGATTTATGAATCTTGTTTCGGAAGAGAAGATTCCATTGCCCAAATTGAGGCTGGATCTCCCAAATGATATCAGATCCGGGAAAAATTCGAGAACTTGACCAATATGGTATCTGAAATATTATCCCATCCGCCGACGATAGAAACAGAGCGTCTCATCCTACGGCCTCTAACCCTCGAAGATGCCGAGGCAGTGTACACCTATGGCTCCGATCCGGAAGTCACAAAGAATGTCAGCTTCGATACACACAAATCCATCGAAGATAGCATTACCTTCCTCCGGAAGATCCTTGATAGCTATAGCAAAGGTATCGATCCGGCAAGCCTTGGAATCGTCACGAAAGCCAGCTCCAATCTGATCGGCACGATCGGATACTTGAATTGGAATGCCGATCAGAAGCGGATCGAGATAGGTTATGCCATCGCTCAACCTTACTGGAACAAAGGATATGTAAGCGAAGCGGCCAGAGCTCTGATCGATTATCTCTTCCGCAACTCCGAGCTTGAGCGTATCGAAGCGATCTGTAGGGTTCCTAATGTTGGAAGTGCCAGGGTAATGGAGAAAGCCGGAATGACATTCGAAGGAATACTCCGCAAGCGCGTATTCTTTAAAGGTGAACTTCATGATATGAAAATGTATTCACTCCTTCGCGATGAATGGCAGGGAAAAAATAGTAATTAAAGACTACGATCCGCGATGGCCTGTGGCGTTCGAAGCCGAACGACTTGAGCTGATGGAAGCGATCGGGCATTATGTTGCCGATATTCAGCATATCGGCAGCACGTCTGTTCGCGGCTTAGCGGCCAAGCCGATCGTCGATATCCTTATCGGCCTTCGCCGCTTGCTCGATGCACAAGATTGCATCATGCCGATCGAGGCCTTAGGATATGAATATGTGCCGGAATATGAAAGTGTATTCCCGGAGCGCAGGTATTTCCGGAAATCGACGAATGGAAAACGTACGCATCATATTCACATGGTAGAGCTGGGAAGCGATTTTTGGAAAAGGCATATTTTGTTTCGTGACGAACTTCGAAGCGACCCGATCGCTACGAAGGAATATGAATCGTTAAAACGCTCTCTTGCAGTAACATTCGAGAATGATCGTGAAGGGTATACAGATGGAAAAACCGATTTCATCGAAGGAATTTTACGGAGATCTAAAAAATAAATACAATGCAACATCAGGAAATTAGCAGCACCGGCCAGTTAGCGAATGAGTATATCGCCAAAGGCGATATTACCGGCTGGTTTGAAGAGCTTTATGAACGATCTGAAGGTAATGCTTCCGCTATCCCTTGGGCCGGCGAGAAGCCGAATCCGTATCTCGTCGAATGGCTGGAATCACATCGGGTTTCCGGAAACGGAAAGAAAGCTCTGGTGATCGGATGCGGTCTCGGAGACGATGCTGAAGCGTTGGCCGGGCGAGGATACAAAGTCACTGCCTTCGATATATCGCCGACAGCCATTGCCTGGGCGAAGAAACGCTTTGCGTCCTCCGACGTAGAATATCGCGTCGAAGATCTATTCAAGCTTCCTCAGAACTTGAAGGGTGCATTCGATTTTGTTTTTGAATCCTATACGATTCAGGCTTTGCCGCGCTCGGTGCGAAGCGAAGTGATCGAAGCTGTTGCCTCCGTTGTGGCTCCGGGAGGATCACTCCTTCTTGTATGCCGCGGATGGCGTGACGGACAGACCGAGGACAATCTTCCCTGGGCACTGAAGAAAGAGGAGCTTGCACACTTCGGAGATCTCGGATTTTCCCAGGAGACCTTCGAAGAATTCTGGGATCGTGAAGATCCGGATAGATACAGATATCGAATCTTATACCGCAAAGCATGAAACCACCATATTATGCCGTGATCTTTTCTTCAAAACGGAAGGCCGGTGTTCTGGAATATGATTCCGTTGCCGAGCGTATGAAGGAGCTGACAATGCAGCAGCCGGGATTCCTCGGAATTTCCAGTGCACGGAGCGCCGATGGAAATGGCATCACCGTCTGCTATTGGGATAGCATGGAAGCAATAAAGAATTGGAAGAATAATAACGAGCATCTCTACGCTCAGCAAATGGGGAAGAACGAGTGGTATGAGTCTTACTCCGTACGCATTGCAAAAGTTGAACAAGAATATTCTATGGAGGCATTATGACGGCAGGTTTTGAATTTTTGGATCAATCACGAAAAGTCTTTCGCTCTCAAAAAGATCTGGCCGATCGCGCGATCGCGCAACTTAGCGATGCCGATCTGCTCTGGCAGTCCGATCCGGAATGCAATAGCATAGCCATCAACATGAAGCATCTTGCCGGCAACATGATCTCGCGGTGGACAGATTTCCTGACAAGCGATGGTGAGAAACCGGATAGGAATCGTGATGGCGAGTTCGTCATCACAGCCGAAGACATTCCCGGACTTCACGATTACTGGGAGCGGGGGTACAGAGTATTCTTTGCTACGCTTGATTCGCTTACCGAAGCAGATCTCTTGAAAACCGTTACGATCCGCAGCGAACCTCACACAGTCATCCAAGCCATTGTGCGCCAGATATCGCATTACGGGTATCATGTCGGCCAGATCGTCCAAATAGCGAAGGAGATGAAGGGAAGCCAGTGGAAGACGCTCACCATACCGAGAGGAAAATCCGAGGAGTTTCTCGCACAAAAAACCGCATCTCAGAAGCCTTAACAGGCAGTGGCCGATTGTCACGGCCAGAGGGGTTCGACCGTTAGTTCATAGTACACATGCACATACTGTCTATGAAAAAGCGTATTCTGACCTGTTTTATCCTTTTTTCCCTCTGCACAGAGCTCGCCTCTGCGCAGGATAGTAGTGCGACGGCCGCATCCGAACCTGTCGATACCAAGCATTTATGGCATTTCTCCATGACTCCGAGCGTAGGGTTTACCTTCCAGAGCATCAGTAAAGATGCTGAGGAATCGGAAGATCTGATGTGGCTTGGTCAGTTGCAGGCTAAACTGGGATATGAAGGGGAGCGATTTCAACTCAATAACAGCCTGTTCCTTCAATATGGAGCAAGAGTCTCCCGTGAGAGTTCGCCGAAGAAGACTCAGGATAATTTTATGCTTTCTCTGGTGCCTTCGATGACGCTGAGTAAGAAATTAGGGCTGCGGCTCTTCTTTGAAGTCACCGGTGAAACGGAAATGGGCGAAGGCCTTATCGATAGTCAGAAAACGAAATTTCTCGATCCCCTCTTTCTTTACGAAACGCTTTTCCTCGGGCATAAGACGCGTATCGCTTCCGAAGACGGAGGCGATGAGTTCGAATTTGTTTTCGGAATAGGTTACGCTTTTCAAGAAACCCGAACGAGCGGTTTTGTCCTGACTGAAAACAGAAGTTTTGTTGTTAATGAAGGCAATCCCCTGGAGAATGTCCAGGACCAATTTACGGTTGAAGATGGATATAGCGCGATCTTGCAGCTCGATTATACGAAAAGGATCGGAGAAAATTTTGCGTTCAAGACCAGCATGAAGACTGTTGCGCTAACCAAAGAGAATTTTATTAAAGCAGCAAAAAATTCGCGAGTCGGAACACTACTCGTAGCCGGCCTGCAATATAAATTTCTGAGCATTGACTATACGCTCCATATGCTATACGATAAAAATATCTCTCTTCGCCGGCAGTTGGAGCAGACAATGGTTTTCGGATTGAAGTTCACTATTTAATTATGCCATGCCTCTTGATCTGAAACAATTCATTCGCAGCGTCCAGGACTTTCCGCAGGCTGGAATCTTGTTCCGCGACATTACTCCTTTGCTCGGAAATGGGGAAGCATTCCAATCTGCCCTTTCACGATTTCAGGAATTGCTGAAAGATGAGAAGATCGATAAGGTCGTCGGCATTGAATCGCGAGGATTCATCTTCGGCGCGCCTCTGGCTGAGAGGCTTGGTGTGGGCTTCGCTATGGCGCGCAAGGCGGGAAAACTGCCTGCCGATAAGATCTCCGTTGAATATGACCTCGAATATGGCACAAATATCATCGAAATGCATAGCGATTCGATCACCAAAGGCGAGAGAATTTTTATCATCGATGACGTCCTTGCCACAGGTGGTACGGCCAATGCGACGATCACACTCGTAGAGCAACTTGGCGGCGAAGTGCTCGGACTGGCATTCCTCATTGAGTTGAAATTTCTTGAAGGCAGAAAACTTCTCCCCGGCAGAGCGGTGTATAATCTAATAGAGTATTAAGACCGAGCCGGTAGCAATGGCAAATATCACACGAATTCTCGATGGTAATATCGAAGGGCTGTTCTTCGTCGATGAAACGTGCATTGATTGCGATACCTGCCGCCAGTTAGCTCCTGAAGTCTTTACCGATCTGGGAGATTACTCCGTCGTTTTTCACCAGCCATCTTCGGATAGTGAAGTCCGTAACTCGACGCAGGCGCTGCTTGCCTGCCCTACCGGTTCGATCGGTACGACGGAGAAGATCGATACACATTCGGTGATGGAGGATTTTCCGTTGCCGCTGGATGATGGGATCTATTACAATGGCTTCACATCGAAACACTCGTTCGGTGCTTCAAGCTATTTTGTGAAACATCCCGAAGGCAACTGGATGATCGACTCTCCGAAGTATATGCCGCACCTTGTCGTGAAGTTTGAGGCAATGGGTGGAGTTCGTTATATCTTCTTGTCGCATCAGGATGATGTTGCTGATGCCGATCGGTATGCAAAACATTTCGGTGCCCAACGCATAATCCATCGTGCCGAACTCCGGGCGCAGCCTGAGGCAGAGGTCGTGATCGAAGGAAGAGAACCTGTTCGTTTCAATTCCGATTTTCTCGTCATCCCCACTCCCGGCCATACGCAAGGCCATTGTGTTTTGCTCTACAAGGGTCATTATCTTTTCACCGGAGATCACCTGTGGTGGAGCAGAAATCGCAAGACGCTGAATGCATCGCGCAGTGTCTGCTGGTATTCATGGACGGAGCAGACTCGCTCCATGGAATTGCTTCTGGGCTATGAATTCGATTGGGTCTTGCCCGGTCATGGCGAGCGCATCACGCTTCCTGCTGCAACGATGAAAGAACATCTTCTCAGACTGATCGAGCGTATGCATTCGAACGCGAAATAGAGAAGAAAACGGCGACTATTTTCGTCCGATTTTCGTTTGCTACAATACCTTTTTGTCTAAATAACCGTGACTATGACATACAAATATTATCAAGATCGGCCCGGAACACTTTCGGCCGAATTCGTCCAAACCGAATACAAAAAATTAACTGACCGCATCGCTAGTGCCGAGGCATCCGATTCTCCCGACGGATGGCTGGCGCTTTATGCCGATTGGAATGCGCTGAGCGCATTTGTCTACAGCGAATCGAGCCGGATCCATCATGCCTTAAGCAAGGATATGTCCGATGCCACTCTCGAAGAGCGTGAAAAATATCATCGCGAGCAAGTCCAGCCTGTTGCTGAAGAAGCCAATTCGCAATTGCTGCTGGCTTTCCTTGGATCGAAACACAAGGAAGCCGTCGGAGCCCGCTACGGAATGCATTTGCTTCGAGTTCTTGAAACGAATATCGAACCGCTGGCACCGATCAATATCGATCTGCGAGTGAAGGTCGGAGAGCTGACAACGAAGTACGATAAGTTCGTTGCTTCCGGCGAAGTCCCCTTCCGCGGCGAAATGATCACGCTGAGCAAGGCTCGCAGCATGCAAAGCTCCGAAAATGCTTCGATCCGGAAAGAAACATTCGAAGCATATCGCAATTGGTTTCTCCAGCATCATGATGAGCTCGGAGCGATCTATGCGGAGCTGACAAGATTGCGCGACCAGATGGGTCGTAATCTGGGTCACAAGAATTTTATTCCGCTCGGCTATAAAGCGATGGGGCGGACGGATTACGGGATCGAAGAAGCAAAGAAATTCCGTGAGAATATCCGTAAGTATGCTGTGCCTGTGCAGAGCATGCTTTTCAAGGCCCGCGCTGCGAAACTCGGAACGCCGACGCTGAAGCCGTGGGATGTCGCATACGATCCGGATCTATCGTTGCCCAGCAATATTGCACCGGTCGATATGCAGCTTGATAAGGCTCAGCGGATCTTCGAAAAAATTTCGCCTATCCTTGCCTCGCACTTTGTACGGATGCGTAACGAAGGCCTGATCGATCTGGAGAACCGCAAAGGCAAACGCGCCGGAGCCTATTGCACGTCATTCAGCGACGAAGCACGAGTTGCAATTCTCTGCAATTCGACCGGCGATAGCGAGGACATTCGTACGCTTACGCATGAGATGGGTCATGCCTTCCAGGGATGGGAAAGCCAGCCGATCGAAGCGATCGATCTGCAATGGCCGACATCCGATGCCTGCGAGATTCACTCCATGGGTATGGAATTCCTGGCCATGCGATACATCGATGAGTTCTTCAGCCCATCCCTTTCGGAAAAATATAAACGCAACCGATGGAAAGATGCCGTCGAAACGGTTTGCTACATTGCCGTCGTCGATGAATTCCAGCACTGGGTGTATGAGAATCCGAATGCTTCGATCTCCGATCGTGATGCTGCATGGAACAAGATCTGGGACATCTATAAACCCGGAATTGATTTCTCAGGCTGCGAGCAGTATAAATATACTCGCTGGTATGCGCAAGGACATATTTTCGATATGCCGTTCTACTATATCGATTATGCCGTTGCCGAAACCGGTGCCATGCAGATCGCACTCATGGATGAGAACGACCACAAGAAAACGGTTGACGCCTACCTTGAGCTTTGCCGTATCGGCGGCACGAAGAGCGTACTTGACATTTTCAAATCCGTCGGTATGCGTTCTCCGTTCGACGAAACATTGATGCGTGACTTAATGCAGCATGCATCAAAGGTATTGGCCGTCGAAGAAGATGTGGCTGCGTGAGATAAACTATTATATTCTTATCAAAGGGGTCAGGCAATGCCTGGCCTTTTTTTGTGTACCGGATTTCTGCCAAACATAAATAGAGGGCACATCGAGTGCAGCTCCTTATGTTGTAACTCCATGCTCACATTTGACCCCGCACAAATTCCGTTTCAGGAAACACACCGACTCTTGCTTGGTGGGATCGCTCCTCGCCCTATAGCTTTTGTCGGCTCTCTCGATAAGGCCGGCAATCCGAATCTGGCGCCGTTCAGTTTTTTTAATGCGTTCGGTGTTAATCCTCCCGTCGTCTGTTTCAGTCCGGCGTTTAGCGGAAAGACGGGAAAAGCAAAGGATACGTTACTGAACATCCTCGAAACGAGGGAATGTACGATCTCCATCATCAGCTTCGATATGGTGCGCCAGGCAAGCCTTGCTTCAGCGCCGTTCGAACGAGGAGTCGATGAATTCATCAAGTCCGGGTTCAGCAAAATGCAGAGTCAGCTTGTGAAGGCACCGGGAGTTGCCGAAAGCAATTTTGTCATGGAGGCAAGACTCCTCCATCACATCGATTTTGGGGGGAAGCCAGGAAGTGCTAATATGCTCATTTGTGAAGTCGTTCTGCTTCATGTGGCCGAGGGCGTCCTCAATGAGAAAGGCTCGATAGACCCACGTAAGATGGACCAGGTTGCACGAATGGGCGGGCCTTGGTATACGAGGGCGGCTCAGGGACTTTTCGAGCTCCCACAGCCCTCGAAGGTGATGCCCGGGTTTGACCAGCTTCCCGAGGAAATTCGAAGAAGCCCCATCTTAAGCGGCCATGATATCGCTAAGCTACTGGATATCGAAAGCATCCCGGATCTTCCGTATTCGACAAATCAAACGACATTACAGGAGCGCCATCTGAGGGCTAAGGAGCTCATTGAGAACGATGATATCGATGAAGCCTGGAAGATACTCATGTCCTAACCATAAATATTAATCGTATACAACGAAAAAATCCTGTCCGTATTGGACAGGATTTTTTTTGAACTCTCTCTGACGGTAAAAAAATTTTAATTTCCCGGCTGAGTTCTCGGAGCAACAGAATTAGTTACTCCGAGATCTCATGCCGTGGAACGTCGTTCAATTATGGTCTCAAAATTGTGATCTGAACGGTGTTGTTATCGCCTGCAGCCGATGATTCGACGGTGACCGTCGTCAAGGTCTGAGTGATCCACAACTGGCCTGTCGGGAATCCGACGTTATGCGTGCGGTAAGAAACCATGATGCCTGAGTTAGCATCGAAGTTAAGACCCGGAGCATTCACTGTTGTGAATGTGACAGATCCACCGCCATTAGGACCGGAAGCCGGTACTAAAGGAAGCTGATACTGCTGGAAGGTCGGGATTCTACCGGAGACGCTCGGAGTCTGCTGGTTAATAGAAGCAGGTCCAGGATTCGAGCTCGTGATGTTCGTAGCGTTCGTTCCTGTTGTTCCGATGATCAAAGTAGTGTTGGTCTGAACGGTGTTCTGAGCCTGGATATTCTGCATATTGGTCAGGTTCGTAGCACCTACTCCGGTCGGCACACCATTGATGCTGCTGACCAAGTTGATCGGCGTAGCACCGCCTGCGCAAGAACTGAAGTTCGTTGTCGCAAGATTGGTGATGCAGCTCGGGTTGATACCGAAGATGTTCAAACGGCAAGCAGCGATCGTTCCGTCGAACCAACCGTCACCGTTAACAAGCAACTCAGACTGAGCTGATGTCGGGAAGGCAGCTGCGCAAGAAGCAGCGCCGCCAGCAATGCGGAGATAGGTTTGGTCGCCTGTGAACTGAACGGTTGTCAAACCATTGATATTGTTGTTCGTACCGGCATTCAAGTTACCAATGTTATTGGTAGAGATTCCGCCGCCACTGACAGTACCGATGTTGTTAACGTTACCGCTGTTGATACCGATGTTGTTCGTCGATGCATTGACGTTGTTGACAATACCGGTAAGGTTATTCGTACCGCCTGTCAAGTTGTTCGTCGCACCCGTCACAGTGTTGATCGCACCGGCATTACCGATGCCGTTGTTGGTGCTCAACGTACCGAGTGAAATATTCAGAGTCGAACCGAGTGTTCCGTTAACCTGCAAATTACCGGTTGTGGTATTGAGCAGAGTTGTTGTACCGAACGTCTGATTAATATTACCGTTAAAGTTATTCTGTCCGGTATAGGTATTCGTGCTTCCGGCAGCGCCGATGGCGTTGGCTGATCCGGCAACCGAACCGAAGACGTTATTGGCGCCACCGTTGATGGTTGCATTGCCACCGCTCTGTGTGAGCGGACCGACGACCGTCAAACCACCATTCATGGTGGCAAGACCGCCGACCGTCAAGGTCTGGTTCATGAATACGTTTCCGATAAGATTGGTAGCTCCTGAATTTTGGAAATCACCGAGATTCCTCAATTCGTAGTTTGTAACAGCACCTGCGCTAGCCGCATTGGGCTCGCCAAGTCCGTTATGGATGACATTACCGAAGAAGTTCGTCGTGCTCGGCAATGTGTTACCAATGTTGATATTCGTTGTAGCAGTAGTTGCACCGACGTTGTTCGTCGTTGCAGTCAAGTTGTTCGCCAGACCCTGGAGGGTGTTGGTGCTTGTTCCTGCATTACCGACAGTGTTCTGCGATACAGCGTTGGTCGTACCGATGTTATTGGTCGGAGCCTGAATGCTGTTAGTAACCGAACCCGTCATGGTGTTTGTCGTACCATTAACGTTATTGGCCGTTGTTCCGAGTGTTCCGACGTTGTTTGTCGTCGTGACACCGGTCGTACCGATATTGTTCGTTGTTGCATTAACGTTGTTGGTCAAACCAACCAAGGTGTTCGAACCCGAACCAGCAGCACCCATCGTGTTGGCCGAAGAACCTCCGGTACCGATGTTGTTTGTCTGTCCGGCGACGGTACCCATGTTGTTGGTCGTTGCATTAACGTTATTCGTTGTGCCGGTCAGGTTATTGATACCGCCGGTAAGGTTGTTTGTCGAACCCTGCATGGTGTTCGTGCTTGAACCTGCAGCACCGATCGTGTTATTCGAACTTGCGCCCGAACCCAAGGTGTTGACTGCGCTTGCATTCGTACCGACAGTACTGTTGCCGGCAGAGGTGAAGGTCTGATTCAAGAATGTGTTACCGATAAGATTGGTAGCACCGACGATTCTCATATCACCGTTATCGATGAATTCGTAGTTAACTACGGAAGCTGCAGAAGGTACGTTCGGCTCCGGTGTTCCGTTGATTGTCAGCGGCCCAGGAGTGATGTTGACCGGTCCGTTCAGGTTCGTTGTACCGTTAACGGTAATACCGGCGTTGAAGGTCTGCAATGCAAGCCATACGTTCGGGTTTGAAAGATTCAAACCGATGTTACGCGGCGGCACATTACCGCTTGTCGGTGATGTACCGACAGCATAATAGGTCAAAGAAGGATTAACACCGACGTTCAAATTGCCAAGAGCATCCTGGAACATACCCAACTGCGGGACGTTCTGATCGAGTTTCATACCCGATACAACACCCGTACCGAGCATGGTATTGGAAATACCGTTCGGAGCGATGAGGTAGGTGATGCTGGTATCGACAGGGCTATTCAAGACCTGCAATCCGTTACCGGCGCGGAAGTGTCCGAGATAGGTCTTATCCGGGAAGAGTCCGCCTGCACCATTAGCAGAAATTGTGATCGTATGTGTACCGACATTATCAAGAATCGAAATTCCAGGACCGTTCTGCAACGTGATGTTGCCAGAGCCATCGCCCGGATCGTTATTGATCGTTGTCAAAGAAGCTGATGAAGCCGGCAATACGGCTTTCGGGATCTTACCGTTCTGATCGAGAGGTAAGAGCATACCGGGCTGCGGAGTTACCGATACGCCGATTCCGCCGACCGTCTGCGCATTGAGCGCATAAGGAGCAGCGACGAATGGTGTATGCGGAAGCTCGCCGGTCTTATCGACGTCAATGCCGAGGTAGTACTGCTCGTCAAACTTCAAGCTTGAAGGCAGAGTACCCGACACACCGCCGAGTTGAATGTTGAAGATTCCATTAGTAACGACTACTGGGGGTTCTGTCTCCTGATAGAGAACTGAGCCAGCAGCGTCATAGATTTTGACGTCAATATTCACCGTGCCGTTAACGGGCTGGTTATTCTTGACGAGTAGTCCCTGATACGAAATGCTTCGCGGGACTTGTGCATAAACTGCGCTGAATCCGAATACGCCCAGGAAAGCCCCGAGCACCAGACCCAACAATATTGAACGACGTGAAGTCATACCCTTCGTCTCCTATTTAAATGAAGTAAATTGAACGATACGTTATTTAGAAAATTTTTTTCTATCCCCGGCACCTACGTAAGCATGAGAGAGCTATGCTCACTGATCCAAGGGATACAAATATACAACAATAATGCCCGCAATGGCATAAAAACAAAATTACGAAGAATGCTGTGAGTATTGCGTTTTTCGCAAGGAAAAACGACTTATCCACAATTTCCTCGAAACTTTGCGGAACAAATATACGAACAATTTTACCTGTGTTGGGAAAAATTTATTCGTCAGTTGAAGACTTTAGGTCGGTGGAAGGGGGCAATCTCCGGTTTCCGACTCTAACTGGGCATCAAATGTGCGATATTCGCCTTACAAATATACGACAATTTTTGCTTGCACCCAATAAACTTCCGTATTCTCTTTCTGTTACACCCAATTAAACATTTTTTTTCAAAATAGGCCTGAAAATAGGCTTGTTTGGCCTATTTAGAAGGGATCGAACCTATTGGGATCTCTGATTCCCAGACTCCGTCAGACCTCCCATACCCGTTAGGATGGAGGGACAAATAACCACCTGTTGTTGTTTTGCGGCATTTAATCACGATCCATGACTGCCAAACGCCGGGACCTCGATGCTCCGATGCCATTCCAACGGGCATTACTCTGGAGCCTCTTCTGGTTAGGATTTGCGCTTCTAACGACGCTCGTACTCTGGCTGACACTACCCAATGGCGGTGAGCATGCGCTGGCCTTTCTTGCCGGATACCTTATAGAAGAATCACTCTCGGTCGATAATCTCTTTGTCTTCCTGATGCTCTTCACCTATTTCAAGATCTCGACGCGTCTTCAGCGCAGAGTCCTGAATTACGGCATCATCGGCGTGATTGTCCTTCGCGGCATTATGATCCTTGCAGGAATCGGGCTGGTGAATCGGTTCGAGTTCATGATGTATATCTTCGGTATTATCGTTCTCTATACGGCCTTCAAATTATTTTTCGAGAATGAGAAGGAGTTCAATGCCGATCAAAGCATCATCATCAAATGGACACGAAAGCTCTTTCCGGTCAGCAGAGAATTTCATGGCGATAAGTTCTTCATTCGCCAGGCAGGGAAGCTTATCGCCACGCCTCTGTTTATTGTATTAGTAGTAGTCGAGTTTACCGATCTGCTCTTTGCACTCGATAGTATTCCTGCGATCTTTGCAGTTACTCGTGAGCCGATCGTTATCTATGCTTCGAATATCCTTGCCGTTCTTGGTCTGCGTTCACTCTACTTCCTGCTCGAGCGAATGCATACGGGATTCCGCTTCGTGCAGAAAGGCGTTGCAGTGATCTTGCTATTTGTCGGAGCAAAGATGATCGCTCCGTTTTTCTGGAAGGATCTTACAATAAGCACTCTTCATTCGCTTATTGTCATCTTAGGTATTCTCCTACTCAGTATTCTGGCCTCTCTTATTTTTCCCGAAAAGAAGGAAGCGAAAGCCTAACGATGCCGCGCCATTCAACACTTGTTCCCCTCTCACACGACCATCATGAGGCCTTGCTTATTGCATTACGCCTGAAGAAGGGCGGTCCGGCATCGGCGAATGATAGGCTTTGGCCGGCTGATCTGCATGCTCAAATTCACTCCTTGCAGCTATTCGGTGAACGCGAACTCCTTCCACACTTCAAGCTTGAGGAAGATAAACTTTTCCCCGTTGCGTCGAAACTCATTGAATTGCAAGAAGTTATCTATATTCTTAAGGGCCAGCACGCTCGCCTTCGGCAACTCTTGGCAGGTATTTCCGTATCCAAAGAAGAGGATACACTTAACGAGTTACTCCGAGAGTTTGGAACGCTGCTTGAATCACATGTCCGTCTGGAAGAGCGGGAGCTATTCCCGAAGCTTGAGATTGCAGAAGCCGAAGGCAAAATCACCTTGCCCGTGCTGAAGTAACACAGGGCAGGCCCGGCCGAATAGGCCGTTGAACTTCTTGCTCGGCTTCCTCGTTTAATGCTTCCCGAAAAAACGCATTTATCACCATTTCAGGAAAGAAGAATATTTGATGTCAGAAGCAGCAGAAAAAGAAACACCGACCGTAGCAGTCATGAATAAGAAGCTCTACGTCGGAAGCCTCCCGTATAATTGGACGGTTGAGCAGCTCGAAGAGCTCTTTAAACCGTTCGGACGTGTTTCGAGCACGGCAATCGTCAGCGATCAGGTTACGCGCAAATCGAAGGGTTTCGGATTTGTCGAAATGGATTCCGAGGAATCTGCCAAGAAGGCTATGGAAGCTTTGAACGGCAAAGAGATCGATGGCAGACCGCTTAGCGTTCGCGAAGCAAAACCGAACATGGATAAGCGCGGCGGACGTGACGGCAATAGCGGCGGAGGCGGTGGCTGGCAGCCACGCGGACATCGTGCCGAGTATAACGATCCTAACGGAACCGATACATCCGGCAGAAGCTACGGCAACCGTAACGGTTGGTGGTAAGCTGATCAGAGCCGAAAGGTTTAGTGAAGGCAGTCTGTAAAGGCTGCCTTTTTTATTGCTCCTCCGGGGAATTGACGGATAGGCGCGAGACGGATAGACGTATCGGTTTCTCGTCTAATTGGGTGCATGGATTTTGACCGAATGTCCTGGATTCAATTTGTGAGATAAATGTTGCATGGTGTGTCATCTTCAGTGGTCCCGTTGAATTCCCAGGATCACCGGATAAAGAAATGCAACGTATCATCGTCTTCTGCCTCCTCGTCCTAACCTCCTCCGCTTCTGCGCAGAGCCTTTCCGTGTTCGATCTCGATGCAACGAATTTTCCCACGATTAAAGCAAAGTTCTATGCTTTCGATGCTGCGGGAAATGAACAACATCCTTCGCCGTCGCAGATCGGTGTATCAGAGAATGGCATGCAGAGAACTGTAACTTCCATCACCTGTCCGCCGGCAACTTCGCCGCAAGCATTCTCATCGGTGCTTGTTATGGATGTTAGCAGCTCAATGGGTTCTGGCTCGGACAATGTGACGAATATGAACATTGCAAAGGCAGCCGCAACATTTTGGACGAATAACATTCCTCTCGGCCCGAGCGAATGTGCTGTTTCGAGTTTCGATGACAACAGTTATTTCAATCAGGATTTTACGATAAGTAGGAAGAAGCTTGCAAATGCCATTGCCGGGCTTGCTCCGCAGAACGGTACGAATTACGATGCAGGTTTTTTACTACCGGTCGCAGGGGGACTGGAGATCACAAAACTGGGAAAGCATCAGAAGATCATTATCTTCCTAACGGACGGCTTGCCGAACTTCGAACCGCAAACGGCGTCGATCATCGCCGAGGCGCAAAGCCAAGGCTGCCTGATATTTTCTGTAACGGTAGGCTTGCCATGTCCGCAATGTTTGAAAGACATTTCTGGGCAGACAGGAGGCGCGTGGTACGAGAATATCATCTCTGAGCAGGAGATAGAAGATGTCTATCGCCATATCATGCAGCAGGCGCAAGGGGATTCGCCGTGCGAGATCACCTGGCAAAGCAATGTTAGCTGCGTTGCAGGAACAACCGATGTTCAGTTTAAATGGAGCGGAGTATCAGCTCTTCAAAGTTACCTCCCACCTGCGAGTTCTGTTGCCTCTTTGCCCATAACGCCACCATCCCTCTATATCCGTTCGAAGCTAGTGGGAGTACGATTCGATACAATAGTCACGATCACTGCAATCAATTCTGCTTTTACCGTAACGAGTATTACAAGCACGAATCCGTCGTTTGATATTAATGCTAAATCATTTTCTCTCTCTGCAGGTGAAAGCAAGCAATTGACGGTCAGCTATACGCCGTTTGATAGCAACTACACCTGGGCCCAATTTGATATTGCGACCAACCTCTGTCCTCAAATCTATTATGCAAGCGCAAGCTATCCCGGGTATCGGCCGACTATTCCGACTCTGAAGCTCACACTACCCAATGGCGGTGAGCAGTTGCTCGTAGGCTCCGACACCATGATCACGTGGAAAGGCATTCCAGCTACCGATACGGTAAGACTTGAATACTCAACCGATGATGGAAGTTCATGGAGATTTATTGCCGATAAGGCCACAGGAGGGCGATATGCGTGGCACGTTCCGAAGACCGTGAGTGATCGATGTTTGCTCAAGGCGGATCAGTTAATGGCTCATCAGGAAAATAATTGGGTAAGAAATCCAGGGGTAGATAATTCTGACTTACAGGGTGGCAAAGGAATCACTACTGATGTTTATGGGAATTCCTATGTAACCGGAGCTTTCTCTGGCGTTGCCAATTTCGGTGGGGTAACACTATCTGCCAGAGGCGCGGAGGATATTTTTCTCGTTAAGTATCGATCTGATGGAAGTGTGGAATGGGCCGAGCGAGCAGGTGGGCTGGGAGATTATGAATCGGGTAATTCCATCGCAACTGACCTGTATGATAATGTTTTTGTAACAGGACATTGTGGACCCATGTCTGATTTCAGTGGTGATACTGTAGCGGAAGGAGGTTTTTTTATTGCGAAATATTTCAACGACGGGAGTCTTGCCTGGGTCAGGACGGCCCCGAACGGAGACGGCAGAGGACTTGCTGTGGACGGTGAGGGTCATATTTTCGCAACTGGCGCCTACAGACAAGAATACACTCAATTTGGATCAATTCCTCTACGCGGTACTGCTGGGGATCATGAGTTGTTCCTGGTCAGGTATGATACGGATGGAGATGCAATATGGGCAATCAGTGGTTCTGGTTGGCTTTGGGATTATGGCCAATCCATTTCCGTCGATACGGCAGATAATATCTATATTACGGGTTACTTCAACTTCGAAATGAAGTTAGATACTAATACTCTCAATACTGTCGGTGTGTTCGATAATAGTTTTCTTGCAAAGTATCATTTGGACGGCTCTCTTGAGTGGGTCAAGACTGTAAAGGGGAGGGGAAATGGCAACAACAGCAATGCAATTACTGTCGACAATGAAGGGAATGTTTATATCGCCGGCTCTTTTTCTGATACTGTGGATTTTGGCGGCGGGCACATAATTTGCACAAAAGAGGGGAATTTTTTTATCGCAAAATATCACAACGATGGCACTTGTGAATGGGCAACAAGCGCCTCAAGTAGCAATGGATATGGTCTTGCAGTTGATCGCGCCGGAAATATCTATGTCACAGGTCTATTTAATAGCTCTCTTACCAATTTTGGCGGTATTACTCTTAAAGGAAGACTTGGTAGTCAGTACGTTTTCCTCGCGAAGTATGCTCCCAATGGGTTAACAGATTGGGCGATCTCGACATCCAACGGGGGATTTAGTAATAAAGGTCTCGGAGTCGCAGTTGATCCAATTGGAAACATATTCGTGACTGGAGACTTTGAGGACTCTTCAATATTTGTGAGTGATACAATGAGAAGAACCGGCTTTAATTTTTTCATTTGGAAAATCGGTTCCGACCTCCTCCAATCCGACACCTCCGACGCTCTCTTCTCCATCGTCATGCCGGTGGCACTTAGTGAAGATGTCGATATGGGGAAGGTGCTTGTTGCAGCGGCGAAGGACTCGGTGATTCAAAGCTTCGTTCTTAACGGCGGGTCCTATCCTTTCCGTGTCGATTCAATCGCCATCGTTGGAGTCGATGCTTCGCAGTTCGGACTTGTTTCGGGAATTCCTCCATTCGTTGTGCCGGCCGGCGGAGCGCAGCATGTTGAGTTCGATTTTCATCCGTCATCGGCCGGAGTAAAATCGGCGCAGATCGCGATCTTCACCCAGGCCGATACACTTTTCCAAAACATTACCGGCATAGGAGTTCAGCCCACACTTGCCGTGATGGGAAACGTCATTGATTTCGGGCAAGTGAATGTGGGCTCGTTCAAGGATACGACCATCACGGTCGCCCTTCAAAACCTGGGCAACGTGCCTGTGGTTTTCACGACATCATCGGAGTTAGGGCCGGATAAGACGCAATTCACGCTGCAATCGGGTGGAGCGCCGTTTACGCTCGATCCGGGAAAATCACAAAGCGTGACGCTTAGATTTGCCCCGAAATTCATCGGAAGAACTTCAGGAAGGATCGGCTTCGAGTATGGTGGGAATTCTCCGGCGATCCTTACGGTCTTCGGCCAAGGCCTTGGCGGACTCGTCTCCATCTTCGATGACTCCGGCTATGCCGGCGATCATAAGCATATTCCGATGATCTTGGGTAAAGTCCCTGTGACTTCCGTTCAATCGGAAGCAACGAATTTTTCGGCTCGCATTGCCTATGATAGAACGGTGCTCTATCCTTCGTCCGGAAGCGTGCAGCACGGAGCACGATTCGATACGGTAACCGTGAGCGGCTCCATTGGAGGCGATAGCATTCTTGCAAATCTTCCGTTCACGGC
>JAUZOQ010000058.1 GCA_030706385.1 Bacteroidota bacterium
CTATTGCGAACAACACCGCCACACATATCCTCCTCTCCGATTCGCACAACAACACCGTGATCAACAACAATTGTACGGGCTTTGTCCCTGTCGACGTAGGTCTTGGCGCAATTAGTCTTACTTATTAATCCCTCATCAGACTCCGGCGCCATGACAATTCTTGTACTTCTTTCCACTTCCGCACGGGCAAGGGTCGTTACGTCCGATCTTGGGACCGACTTTCACCGGCACCTTCGGAGCGTTCGGCGGAGGCGGAGGCATTCCATCTCCTCCGTTGTAACCGGCGGGCGATGCCATAGCAGTGGAATGATACTCCTGCTTCGTTGCAACCATACGGCGCGAAGTTGCAGGACGATTCGGCATAAGGCGCCTTCCGGTCGGCTGTTCCTGCTGCTGCTCAACTTGAGGATAGAGTTTCAACGTCATTTCAAGAATGCCATCGCGGATAAGCGTCAGCATGATCATAAACATGCGATAGCCTTCCTGTTTGTATTCGATAAGCGGGTCTTTCTGTCCGTATGCTCTCAGATGAATTCCTTCCTTCAAGTCATCCATTTCGCGGAGATGCTCTTTCCACTTATCGTCGATGACCTGTAAAGTTGCAAAGCGTTCAAGTTGGGCCATAAGTTCAGATCCCAACTGCTGTTCCTTGCGGGCATAGAATGCTTTGGCTTCTTCGAATAACTTCTCATGGATTCCGTCGCGGCCGAGCTGCGCCCACTCTTCGCGGTTGACAGGCACATCGGTCATGAATAACCGAAGCATCTCATCATGAAGCATTTCATATTCGCCCTGTTCATAATGGAGATCGATAACTTCACCGATAGCTTCCTGAAGCATTTCCAGGATCTCGTCTTTCAAACGCTCTCCATAAAGGGCATGACGGCGGCGGTCGTAGATGACTTCGCGCTGCGAGTTCATCACGTTATCATATTCCAGAAGGCGCTTACGCGTTCCAAAGTTGTTCTCTTCAACTTTCTTCTGTGCACGTTCGACGGATTTTGTGATCATCGAGTGCTGGATCACTTCTCCTTCTTTCAAGCCCAGGCGTGTCATGACTCCGGCAATTCTCTCGGAGCCAAAGAGACGCATAAGATCATCCTCCAATGAGAGGAAGAACTGCGAAGAGCCTGGATCGCCCTGGCGTCCCGATCTTCCGCGCAACTGACGATCGATGCGTCGCGATTCGTGACGTTCGGTACCGACAATATGCAAACCGCCTACATCGGCAACTCCAGGTCCGAGTTTGATATCTGTTCCGCGGCCTGCCATGTTGGTCGCAATAGTCACGGCTCCTCTAAGTCCGGCATTCTGAATAATTTCAGCTTCGCGGGCATGCTGTTTCGCATTCAGCACATTATGCGGAATGTTCAAACGTTTGAGCATGCGGGAGATCGTCTCCGAAACTTCCACACTCGTTGTACCGACGAGAGTCGGCTGGCCTTTCGTCCGTGAATTCTGGATCTCTTCGATCACGGCATTATACTTTTCCCGGCGCGTGCGATAGACATTATCTTCACGATCGTCCCTATTGATCGGTCTGTTGGTCGGAATGACGACGACATCAAGTTTATAGATCTCGAAGAACTCTCCGGCTTCGGTCTCGGCAGTGCCCGTCATACCTGCAAGCTTCTTATAAAGCCTGAAATAATTTTGCAGCGTGATCGTCGCCATCGTTTGCGTATCGCGCTCGACCATAACGCTCTCTTTTGCTTCGATGGCCTGATGCAATCCTTCGGCATAGCGACGCCCGGCAAGAACGCGTCCTGTGAATTCATCGACAATCATTACTTTCCCGTCTTGTACTACGTACTCGACATCTTTCTCGTAGAGAGAGTATGCGCGAAGAAGCTGAGAGATCGTGTGCAGGCGATCGGAGCGATCGGCATAGACCACATTCAGCTTATCCTTCTTCTGCTGCTTTTCTTCGGCGGAGATATTATCATGATCCATCTGCGAAAGCTCTGTCGCAATATCGGGCAGGATAAAGAGATCGCGGTCCGTTCCGCCGGCAGCGAGCATATCGCGGCCTTTATCGGTGAGATCGATCTGGTGGTTCTTCTCTTCGATCACAAAATACAGTTCGTCATCGATGATATGCATATTGCGGCTTGAATCACGCATGTACTCAAGTTCGGTCTGCTGCATGAGGCGAAGCAGTTCGCCATCGGAGAGCATTTTCATCAGGCGCTTATTCTTCGCCATGCCGTGCTGCGCCCGAACGAGCAATACACCGGCTTCCTTTCGCTTATCGGCATCGCCGGATTTCAGAAGTTCTTCTGCTTCTCCGATGATCTTCGCAACAAGATTCTTCTGAGCATTGATGAGGCGCTCGACATGAGGCTTGAGTTCGTCGAATTTATGATCTGAGCTTTCTACCGGTCCGGAAATGATAAGCGGTGTGCGGGCTTCATCGATTAGGACAGAATCGACCTCATCGACAATGGCATAATTATGTGGGCGCTGTACCATGTCTTCGACACGGGTGACCATGTTGTCGCGAAGATAATCGAAGCCAAACTCATTATTCGTACCGTAGGTAATATCGGCATCATACTCCTTCTTCCTATCCCACGGCTGCATCGGCTGCAAGATCACGCCGACAGAAAGGCCGAGGAATTTGAAGATCTGCCCCATCCATTCCGAATCACGCTGCGCAAGATAATCATTTACCGTAACCAGGTGGACTCCCTTGCCGGGAAGTGCATTCAGATAGAGCGGAAGTGTTGCCACGAGAGTCTTTCCTTCGCCCGTTGCCATCTCAGCAATCTTTCCCTGATGCAGGACGATACCGCCGATGAGCTGAACGTCATAAGGGATCATTTCCCATTTCACCTTTTGACCGGCAGCAAGCCACTCTTTTCCGACATGGCGCCGGCACGCATCTTTTACAACAGCGAATGCTTCGGGCAGAAGGTCATCCAAAGCGATCTTTGTTTCTTCGAGAAGTTCTTTTTGAAGTTCGTCAAGTTTATCGAAGATCGCCATGCGCTCTTCATGAGGAAGGTCTTGCTTCAGATCTTCGCGAAGCTGAGTCATTTCATCTTCTATCCCACCTGTGGCTTCCTTGATGCGGGCGCGAAACTCGGCAGTCTTGGCCTGAAGCTCCTCGTCGGTCAGCGAGGCAAGCTTCTCGTATTCTTCGTTAATTTGATCGACGATCGGGAGAAGATCCTTGACATCTTTCTCGTTCTTAGAACCGAATAACTTCTGTACGAATTTTAACATTGATAAAAGATTATTTCGAATGGTGACATGATGCATAAGCGCATCAAAAGCGCCGATGGCATTGTCGTAGCGGTCAGATCAAAGGATTGGAGTTCATACTCCATGCCCGAAACCCCATACCCTATCTATACTTCCACAAACCGCACCTGGCGGCCATAGACTTCCTCAAACAGCATTTTCTTACGCTCCGCTCCCCAGATTTCGAGTTCAAGGTCGCGGGGTGCATTTTTCTTCGGTTTTAGCCGAATTTCCACGCTATTGCGATTTATTCTGCAGTCTACGCTTCGGATTATGCTGATGTTTCCACGGTCCAGCCCCTCTGCGATACGAATGATCGCCGATAGCTTCCTGACCAGATCGCGATGTTCATCACTCTGAAGACGGGCAAACCCCTCATGTTTTAGTTTCGGATGTGACTTTCGGTGATATCGGGCAATATTGGCAATGATCTCGATTTCTTCGTTTGTAAACCCCAGGAGGTCGGCATGACTGATGATATAGTATGAATGCTGGTGATGTTCGGTATGGGAGATATGATAACCGATATCGTGTAGCAAGGAGGCATAATATAAGTATTTGCGTTCATCAGTGCCGAGATGATGCAGGCGCAGTGTCTGGTCGAACAGGGAAAGAGATAGTGCCGCCACATGCTCTGCATGCGTCTGTTCATAATTGGAGATCTCCCCCAGATGCCGGACACTTTGTTCGCGAACATCGCTGATCTTACCGTGAGCACTTCCATCGGTTCTCAAATGGCGGATATAGTCGTAGATCACTCCTTCGCGAAGTGCGTAACTACTTACCATTAGCTCTTTGATTCCGAGCAGCCGCATCGATTCTTCCAGAATCAGTGCACCGGCAATAATAATATCGGCTCGTTTTTCATCAAGCCCGGGTATACGTTTGCGGTCGATTGCAGAACTCTCTGAAAGCAATTTTCGAACAACGACTCTTACCTCACTATAGCTAAACTTAAAATTATTGAGACGAACATTGATCGCCTGCGAGCTCGTAAGACCAGTACGCGTTGCAGCAATGATCGAAGCGATCGCCTGAATCGTACCGCTTGAGCCGGCAGCGACAATGAACTTCCGCTTGCGGATTTCCCGGGATATCGGAGTGAGCTCACCGACAATATGTTTTCGTGCACTTTCGATCGCCCGCAGTGAAGGACGCTCGGCAAGCCCGAATTTCTTCGTGAGCCGGATCGCCCCAAGCTTGAGACTTGCAACGACTTTCACACTTCCCCGCTCACCGACGACATATTCCGTCGAGCCACCGCCAATATCGAGCACAAGCGAACGTTTGGAAAAGATGGGAACGGCCTGCAGCACGCCAAGATAGATCAGTCGGCCTTCCTCTACCCCTGAGATAATATCGATCGAAATCCCAACCTCTGCCCTTGCCCTGCGAATAAAGATATCCCTGTTCTCGGCTTCACGGATTGCGCTTGTTGCGATCGCACGAATTGCCTTGACCTTTCTGGCCGCGATGATCGCCTTGAACCGGCGCAGGCAGGCAATACCGCGCTCCATCGCTTCTTCGGTCAGCAGTTTCATATCGGCGCCGCTTTCACCTAGCCGCACCATTTCTTTTTCACTCGCAACCACTCGAAACGAGCCGTTCGGTTTCGTATCGGCGATAACGAGATGGAAAGAATTTGTTCCGAGATCGATAGCTGCGATGCGCATGAGTCTGAATGAATGTATCCAAAAATACGGGAATAATCCCACTACGCAAAGTGCGGTACGCATAATGCGTATTTTGCAGAACCTCTTATTGGGATCCTGCAACCCGTTGAAGCCAGCGTTTGAAAAAGCGATCCAGAATGATAAACCGGTCTCCCGATTGATCAATAAAATCTTTTTCCATTAGCGAGGCGATGGCGCGTTGAACGGTGGAAACAGACCGAAAATTAAATGTCCGGGCGAACTCGGTCGAGAAAAGCGGAATCGCCGGATATGCAGCATCCGAAAGCGCCAGAAGCAGCCGACGCTGAGTCGGAGTCAGTAACTCCCAGGCACTGGAATACCCGTAATGCTCGCGCGAGAGAACTGTCTCCAGTGCCGCTGAAAGATTCTTTTCTGTAGCCTCTTTTCCGATCGGCGTACTATCCCAGAGCGTATGTGCCAAGTGCTGCGTATAGAAGGGATGCCCTTCGGTAAGAGTAACGAGCGAAGCAATGACGCCGCTTCCTATTTTTTTTCCGGTTCTTCGAAATTTCTCGACAATAAATGGTTTCCAGTCCGCAAGTGAAATCATCTCCAATGGATAATGACCTGCCGAGCGATAGAGCGGGCTCCGGCTATTCAAAAAGAGTTTGTGGATCACATGTCTCCGGCTTCCGAGAAAAATATAGGAAACATGTTTGTG
Organism: Bacteroidota bacterium; assembly: GCA_030706385.1. Lineage (GTDB taxonomy): Bacteria > Bacteroidota > Ignavibacteria > Palsa-1295 > Palsa-1295 > PALSA-1296. Next base: position 5,602 of record JAUZOQ010000058.1, read on the forward strand.
ATGCTGGATAATGCTGCGGAGTTGCCGCTCGAGCGTGTCATCGCCATAATCGGCGATGCGTTGAAATTCGTCGAAAATAATGACAACATTCCTACGCTTCTTTTTGGCAAGACGCTCCGGAATCGAAAGGATTTCGACGAGATCGCGTTCGGAAATCGGAATATTCCCTGCTTCGAATTTCAATACCGGCTTTCCGCTCGAATCGACGGTTAATGCGGGACTGAATCGGCCAAAGAAAGTCTTTGCCGCATCCAGGATCTTTGAGACTCGTGTTTCCGATGCCATCGTAACTGCACGTGCGAAAGCTTCCGCGAAGGTGCGCTCATCCGAGGTGGCCCAGAGATCAATATAAATAGGCAGATAGAATGCCGGGGAGAGGCTCTTGGCCGCACGAAGCACTAATGAGGTCTTCCCCATTCGTCGTTCGGCATACACGAACAGGCGCTCAGCGTTCTTCATTGAACGGGAAATATCCTCGAATTCGCGGAGACGATTACAGAAATCTTTTCCCTCTACTATACCACCATAAGTAAATGGATTCATATGGTTTGCAGACTACGCATAATGCAATACGCATAATGCGTAGTCTGCAGAAATCGTTCCCCGGACTCGTGAACGGCTCCACAGCAAGAGTCGTGCTATAGCCTAAGGAATCTTGATCTTCAATTTTGGATTGCGATGTTTATTCAGGTAGCGATATGGCAGGAGCGGCCAATCGGGGTCCCTGCAAGGAGCACTGACATGGGCTATCGAAGGCGATAGCATAATGCCACGATCGGAAAACGACCATGATGCATAGGCCCACTGATCCGGAGTGGAATAATCGCAGCCATCATCCTCATGATCGGTTGTATCATTACCATTCATTTCTTTGGGATAGAGCCGTTCAAGAATAGTGACCATTCTCTCCCCAAGCTCCTCATAGTAATCATAGTCTCTCGTGCCGTTGTGAACGGCCAGTGCCGGATCACCAAACGTTGTGATATCGGTCAACTCAAGTTCATCGCCGGTATGCCCGTTGAAATTGTAGGATTCTGTTCCAAAGTCAGGGTGGGGCCCGTCACACGTAAAATTGACGAATACACTAACGCTGAGGACATTCTTGCCGAAGAAAAATCCTTGGACAGATTCCTGATAATCTCCTAACTCGCCGTCCGGCCCCGTGCACGAAAGCTCGTTCCTTGCTTCCTGAATCATCACATCAATGAGCTTGTGATTGATCTTCTGCAGGGCGGTCGAATCGTACCCACTAGTAATCTCGATCATCGAGACATTGGATTGTTCGAAGCTCAGCCATTGAACATTGCGCGCTTGATATACTCGCATCGAATCTCGTTTCAAGACGAGAAATGATGTTTTAAGGTAATCAAAGGGCTCATTGTTTCGCATCGTATCGACGGCAGGATACCCATCGTACGGATTCTTAATACTTGTGGCGGACATTTTCTCCAACTTCACAGGTAGCGTTTTTCCCGATCCGGCCCATTCGCCCTGAAACCCGGCATTGGATTTATGAAGTTTGAAGCGCTCAACAGTGCTATCTTCCGACGAGCGTGTCCATCTCCTGACCTCGAGCACGAATTCGCCATTCTTCACAATTCCCTGCAGCTTCGTATCAGAGAGCGAAGAAAGATAGAAATACCGACCGTAGCAGGTTGAATCATCGTGACCAGACTTTTTATCCCAGTCACTTGCGGGATTAGACCAAAACTCCATGATCACGGGCGATGTCCCTATCAAACCACGAAAGAGGGAGCCCTCGCTTTGAGAACGAGCAGAGTTGATCGGAAGGAATGAAAGCCCAATAAGAAAAAATGATATCTTACGCTTCATCGAGTCAGGCTTTCATCAATTTCTCATGAGAACAATGAGATGTTAGCTTGACATGCTCCGCAAGAATTCCTTGTTCGTTTTTGTGCCGCGCATTTTCTCGAGCAGGAATTCCATAGCGTCGATCGGATTGAGATCCGCAAGGAGTTTGCGGAGAATATAGATCCTGTTCAGTTCGTCTGCACTCAAAAGAAGCTCTTCTTTTCTTGTGCTCGACATATTGAGGTTAATAGCCGGGAAGATTCTGCGATCGGCAAGTTTGCGATCGAGCATGATTTCCATATTTCCTGTTCCTTTGAACTCCTCGAAAATGACTTCATCCATGCGCGATCCGGTTTCAACGAGAGCAGTCGCAATGATCGTCAAGGAGCCGCCTTCTTCGACGTTACGGGCAGCACCGAAGAAACGCTTCGGCTTATGCAATGCATTGGCATCCACGCCGCCGGAAAGAATCTTGCCCGAATGCGGAGTCACAGTGTTATGCGCGCGTGCCAGACGTGTGATGGAATCGAGCAAGATCACGACGTCCTGCTTCGCTTCGACAAGACGTTTCGCCTTTTCGATAACCATTTCAGCAACCTGAACGTGACGCTCAGGTGGTTCGTCAAATGTCGAGGCAATGACTTCAGCACGTACCGAGCGCTCCATATCGGTTACTTCTTCCGGACGTTCGTCGATCAGAAGTACGATCAGCTTAACTTCAGGATGATTACGTACGATGGAGTTTGCAATTTTTTGCAAAATGATCGTCTTACCTGACTTCGGCTGCGAAACGATGAGACCGCGTTGGCCTTTACCGATAGGACTAACGATATCCATGATTCGCATCGAGTATTCGCCGGGAGAAGTCTCCAATTCGATCTGCTTCGTAGGATAGAGCGGAGTCAAGTTATCGAAGAGTGCTCTTTCGCGGGCGTAATCGACGGGCTGATAGTTGATCTTATCGACTTTCAGCAATGCAAAAAACCTTTCACCATCTTTCGGTGGGCGAACAGAGCCTTCAACCGTATCTCCGGTACGAAGATTAAACTTTTTTACCTGCGACGGTGAAACATAAATATCATCGGGCGAGGGCAGGTAGTTGTAATCGGTAGAACGAAGGAATCCGTACCCATCGGGGAGCAGTTCGAGAACTCCGGATGCGAGCGTGCCGGTTTCATCTTCTTTCCCATTCACCGATCCCGGTTTTTGCTTAAGCGATTCTGCTTCCAGAATCCGGAAAATAAGGTCCTGTTTTCGGAGGTCTTGAAAGCCGTCGATGCCCAGAGTCTTGGCGATCTCATTGAGCTCGACGATCTTTTTCGATTTCAGTTCAACTGCATTTAGCATGGTTTGCTTGAGGTAGAATTATTGATAAAAAAACGTGGTAATAACTAAGTAATAAGCGCGGATTAGGGGCAACAAAATTCGTCCTAAACCATTGAAATCCTTTAAGAAACAGGGTTCACAAATCGTGGATAATTCCTGCCTTGGCTGCGGGCCTCGAAACAGGGGAGCAAATAGATTAGATCGTAGTTCCTAAAGGAGATGTATCTTCTTGGTAATACAAATATACGGCTTTTTTGGCCAATTGTTTCACATTCGGCAAAAATTCGTTCGCGACATGCGCCCAAGATATCTATAAGATCGAATGTCTAGGCTTCGAGCTTTTTCAGAAAATCACCTACTACGAAATGCGAACCTGTAAGCAGCAGAACATCACCGGCCTTCGCTTGTGCAATGGCTGCAGAGACGCCTTGATCAGCAGTAGTGGATACGCTTGTCTTCAGCCCAACGGATTCCGCCATCGCTCCTAGTTCGGCGCTCGGCATGGCTCGGTGCGAATTTGCGGCAACTGCAACAAATAACGATGCGAATTCTTTGATCTCCGCCAAGATCGCCGAAATATCCTTGTCCTTAGCGAATCCGGCAATTACGATGGGCTTGATCCCCTGAGAAGTAAAATACTCTTTTAAGTATCGAAATGCATCGGGATTATGAGCTACATCCAATAAAAGTGTTGCTCCCTTCGCCAAAACCGGCGGGAAGGCATATTCCTCTAGTCTGGCCCTCATCCCGGTGATTTTTTGCACGGCCAAAATTCCCGAGATAGTTAGCTCATCATCTGTGGGAAGAGCAAGCATCTTAATCGTTGCCAGAACTGTCCGGAGATTCTCATCCTGATGTTTTCCGGCTAACGGCGATTTAACTGCCAAGTAATTCTCAGGCAGAAGAGATTCATCTGCAAAGACAAGAGCCGAATCGAGCTCTTTGGCACGGGCTGTGAAAATGTGTTTCAGATCGCTTCTCACGTTCACGATCGTCGGGACTCCATGCTTCATTATCCCGGCCTTCTCTCCGGCAATCGCTTCAAGAGTATTACCAAGCTGAGCTGTATGCTCCAGACTGATGGAAGTGATGACTGCGGCCAAAGGAGATTCGAGGACGTTCGTCGCATCCAGCCTGCCTCCCAAACCGGTTTCAATGATTGCAATACGGACTCCGCTATCAGCGAAATAAGAAAAAGCTAACGCCGTAGCTACTTCAAAAAATGTTGCGTGAAGCCGCTCGACATCGGCCCAAATTCTTTCAAGAAATTGGGTCACGTACTCTTCGGTGATAAGCTCTCCGTTTACCCGAATCCTTTCCCTGAAATCGACAAGATGCGGTGATGTGTAAAGACCGGTTTTATACCCATTCGATTGCATGACAGCCGCGAGCATAGAAGAGACACTTCCCTTCCCGTTACTGCCGGCAATATGGATCGAATCGAATTTATTTTGGGGATCGCCGAGAATTGCAAGCAATTCCCGGATATTATCCAATCCCAACTTCATTCCCGTAAACTCCAGGGAAAGAAGTTCATCGAGTGCTTTCCGATATGATGACTCAGGCTGCGACAAGCGTGCGAGCTTCTTGTAGTAACGACCGTGCTGCCTCAAGCGACCGATCGGTAACCGAACTGCCCGAAATGAGTCGCGCGATCTCTTCTTCATGCTCAGCTTTGGAAAGCTTCCGCAAGACCGAAGTGGTTACTTCTCCGGCCGAAGACTTTTCAACAGCGTAATGTGTATCGGCGAATGCGGCGATCTGACCTAAGTGCGTGATTGCGATAATCTGGTGTTTTTGCGATAACGATTTCATTGCTTTGCCAACCTGTTGGGCAATCCTTCCCGAGATTCCGGAGTCGATCTCATCGAAGATCATCAGCGGGATTTTATCGCCTGCCGAGAGAACGGTCTTGAGAGCAAGCATGATGCGCGAAACTTCTCCACCCGAAGCAACTTTTACCAGTGGTTTCGGCTCTTCGCCTTTATTTGTAGAAATAAAGAATTCAACTTTATCAAATCCTTTTCTCGTTGTCGCATAGTTCTTGGCCCCGAAAGCGACTGGCGTCATCTCTGAAGATTTTGTCTCGATATTCTCAATATCGATCTTGAATTTCCCATTCTCTATTCCAAGCGATACTAATTCCTCAATGATCATTTTCTCGAATTTCTTTGCTGACTTCTTGCGATCATCGCTGAGCTTTTGCGCAGCATCCGTTGCCTTCGTTTGCAAGCTGAAGAGTTCTTTGTCAATAGCCTCGAGCTTCTCATCGATGTCTTCATCCGGTCCCAATTGGGCCTGAAGTTTTTCGGCGAGGGCCAGTACATCATCCAGTGCCGGACCATACTTCTTCTTCAGTCGGGAAATTGCGAGCTGCCTCGAGCGAAGTTCTTCCAAACGTTGGGGTTGAAATTCGATCCGATCCGAGTAATGCGAAAGCGTGTGCGAAATCTCATTGATGCTAGCGACAGCAGATTGAAACTCCCGAAGCTGATCGGAGAAACTACTATCGATCTTCGAAAGCCGTTCAAGAGAACTCTTGGCTTTGGCAAGCCTCTGGTGGATCGAATCTTCAGCTGCATAAAGCTCTTCATGTAATCCGCCGGCTAGGTCGCGGAGCTCTTCGGAGTTTTCGAGTACGGATAGCTCTCTTTCGATCTCATCATCTTCGCCCCGCTTGGGATCGATATTCTTGATCTCGTTTAGTTGGAATTGATAGAAATCGCGCTCTCGCGCGATCTGTTCTCTATTATGCAATAATTCATCGCGCTCATCTTTGAGCGAATTGAATGCATCGAAATACTCCTGGAATCGCTTCCGGTCGGCGGCAAGACCCGCATATTCGTCAAGAAAATCGATGTGTTTTTCCGGGCGCAAGAGAGATTGATGTTCATGCTGGCCGTGAAGATCGATCAGTTCGGAGCCAAGCTCTTTCAATACCGAAATACTTGCCGGACTGTCATTTATGAATGCTCGAGCTGCACTTTTTTGATTGAGTTCGCGGCGAAGAATGAGAACAGAGCTGTCGCATTCGATACCGGATGACTCCAGATAGTTCTTGATCTCCGGCAAAGAAGAAATGTCGAACTCAGCTTCTACAATTGCTTTCGGTTGTCCGCGCCGGATGAGATCGCTTGAAGCGCGTTCGCCGAGGAGAAGACTAATCGCATCCATGAGAATGGATTTTCCTGCGCCTGTTTCTCCGGTAATAATTGATAGCCCCCGGTCAAATGTGACCGTGATCTCTTCGATCAACGCATAATTCTTAATGAATAAAGAGCGGAGCATGAGAATTGAGAATGCAAAAGCTGAACGTGAGAAGGAAGAAATTTATGTTAAAATTCCATTTCTCAGATCACCATGCTCAATTCGTCGTGAGTTAGGTCGTCTTTCTGCGGACGTCTTTGGAGCCAAGTTCGCGCAAGTAATTGAGTTTTGCTCTGCGAACCTGTCCGCCTTTAACAAAGGCGATCTTAGCGATGCGGGGTGAGTGAACCGGGAATATACGTTCTACGCCAACGCCATTCGAGACTTTGCGGACCGTGAATGTCTCATTAATTCCAGCGCCCTTGCGGGAGATGACAATTCCTTCAAAATGCTGAATTCGCTCTTTATCGCCTTCGACGACGCGAACTGATACGTTAACGGTATCACCGGCCCTAAAAGAGGGCAGATCGGCGCGAATCTGGCTGCTGGCTATTGCTCGTATGACTTGTTCCATTATATCCTCTGCTGAAATTTTTCTCTTTTTGCGAGACGCAGGTTAACGCCGAATCGAAGGAAGAAGTTCATTTTTGGGGATTATTTTACGCATTTACGGAGAGAAACGGACAATCGAACCGACAGATTCGGACTTAAAGCCCGCCCTCTGGAGCGTCACGTTTTTATCCAGTCTACTTCGAGACGACAATCTGCGAAACCACGCTTTTTCCGCCCAATTCGAGCCTGCAAAGGTAGATTCCACTTGGGACATGCGAAGCATCCCACTCAAATTGCTGCAATCCGGCGTCATAATCTGCATCCGAAAGGACTGCGATCTCTACTCCGAGCGGATTGTAGATCCTGAGATCGGTATGCCCTCTTTCCGGAATATATATCCTTATCATTGTGCGAGAGGACACCGGATTCGGAAAGTTCTGGATATCAAGAGAAGCAGCCCCAGCGGTCGGCAATACTCCTGAAAATCCGCCATCTTGAGTATAAAGGATGGTCCCACCATCTCCACAAATGAATCCGTGAAAGGCATTTCCAAGGGAGACGCTTCGTAAATTCGCTTTTGTTGGAGACTGCTGCCGTGTCCAATTGTATCCACCGTCATTCGTCATCAGGATGACACCCTCATCTCCGACAATAAATCCATTTATTTCATCTGCAAAACTAACGGCATTCAAATTCGAAGTAACAAAGCTTGGAATGGAATCCCATGAGAATCCTCCGTTGGTCGAATGAAAAATGTGCCCCTCTGATCCGACAAGGATCATCGCACTTGCGCTGCATCCAAAAAAGGTCGGGCCATTGCCGGTGGAAATACCCGGCATATCTGTAGTGCGAGTCGACCAATCGTCACCTTGATCGGGTGAAGTAAGAATGATGCTGTTCCCTCCGGAGAAGAAAAGATGCGGCATTCCGGAAGCAAGCGTGATTTTCGGAGATATCGAAACACATTTCAAGTCTCGCACTTCTGTTGAGTTTCGTCCGTAAGGGAGTCTCTCCTCCCAATGCTTACCGGAATCAGGAGAGAAAGCCAGAGCCTGTTGATCACCCGCTACAACGCAGGTACTGGTCACGCTATCGTAGTCGATCGCAGAGATCTGCTGCATGCTTGCGAAGTTCCAGCACTCTCCGCGAAGCTTGGGATTCACGCCCACCCAGGTAGCTCCTCGATCTAGAGACCGGTAAATTGCATCTAAGGGGCCGACAGCACAGAGTATTCTTGCCGTGATCGAAGTGACTCCATTCAAGTCCTTGCTCGTTGGACTTTGCTGCTGACGCCACGGCACTCCGTTGTGATCAGTAGTTAGTATGGTACCGGCTTCTCCTACACAAACGGCATTTACGCCATCGTAGGTAGAGATCGAACGAAGATTTGTCGAGGTTCCGCTATTTTGAAGTTGCCAGCCCGACTGTGCAAGCGAAGTGCCAGAGGCTAGTACTAAGAACGAGAGTATGAAAGATTTGCGCATAGTATTTCTACAAATTTGGTTCGACCTATTCGTTGGTTGTGATCCGCATGATATTTCCTCTCCAGCCGACTGCAGTGCCTGCCTTACTCGTTCCGAAGCAGACTCCATAGAGATGGTTAAACGTATTGCTTTGCTGCTCTACCCAATTCTGTCCTCCGTCAATCGTGTGGTAAATGTGGCCGCCATCGGTTTCGCCTTGTACTTCGCCTCCGACTACTGTGCCATGCAAATTGTCGGTGAAGTAAACAGCAGAGAAGCCCCATGCCCAAGTTTTTGGCAAATTAAAGCGTAGCCATGTTTTGCCTCCGTCCTGAGAGGTCATCACACCTCCGTCATCAGTGCCGCCCGGTCCTGTCAGATTCGGACCGAAGTCAATACATTGGGTGAATACAATACATACGACATTGGCAGATGGAGCACACACACCATTACATGGAAGATAGTATGTGACATCATCAGGTTCTTGCCAGGTTATTCCGCCATCGGTGGTAGAGAATAATCCATGCTCACAGCACATATATCCATGGAGTGGATCGGGAAAAGAAACGCCTGAAAAGAATTTTCTTTTGCCGAAGGGATGGACATCCCAACTTGATCCTCCATTCGTTGTAGAAAGAACAATGCCGGAATCTCCGACGGCCCATCCGATAGTTGGAGTCGGAAAGCATACACTTTTCAGAAATTTCGTCGTCCCGGTTTGAAGTGGATTCCAGAAAAGTCCAGCGGTTGTAGATTTAAGTACTGTTCCATGATTGCCGACAGCAATAAGTGTCGATGCATCAAGAAACGTGACTGCTTTGAGTTCTTCCAGCGTCCCGCTATTCATCGCATCCCAGTGTGCGCCTCCATTCGTCGTTCGAAGAATGGCTCCGAAGTGACCGACGGCAATCCCCAAGGATGTATCTCCTTTATTAAAGGCAACACCATTAAGCTGATCGATAAGCGGGCGTGATGGCAGAAAACTCCACGTCGTCCCGCCATCGGAGGTTCGCAAGATGATGCCATCCTGGCCGACGGCCGTTGCGTTGAGCCGATCGAAGAAAGAAAGTCCCTTGATCGAATCGCGTATTCCCAGTTCTACCCGGCTCCATGTCGTGCCGCCATTGGTGGTGTGAACGACGGTGCCGTAATCGCCGACGATGGCGAGGATGTTGGGATCCTTGCCATCGACTGCGTTAAGCGTAGCAGTCAAAAAAGTGGAGTCACCAAGTTTCTGCATCTGCCAGAGATCTCCGCCACTGATCGTGTGGAGTATCACTCCGTTCTGGCCGATCACGGTAGCATTATAGTCGGAGATGAAAACCTGGCCGAAAATATCATTTCCGATCGTTGCAGTGTCCAGTTTGAGCGGTATCTTATGCCAGCTCACTCCGATATCGGTAGAATTATATAATTGACCATTGTAGCCTGTAATAGTGATAAAATCCGAACGGAGTTTACGAATGCTCGTAAATTGGCCATTGCCCTCAAAGGTCGGAGTCTGCCAGCTATTACCTGCATCGAACGTTTCAAGGATCGTCCCGCCTGCTCCGATGACGATTGCAGTGTTTACGTCAACGACGGCTATTCCGGTAAGCGAAGCTTTCGTATTGGTGAAAAGTAAATTCCAGCTGTTCCCGCCATCGGTTGTCTTTAAGACCTTTCCGCTATCTCCGCAGATCATTCCGATATTTGCATCAAGAAAAGAGATGCCATTGAAGTTCGACATCGATCCGAGAACATTCGGCATCACCAGCCATGTCAGCCCACCATCAGTTGTTTTCATGACGGTGGCTTTGTTACCGCACGCGATTGTTGTCGTCAGACTTAGCATTTGCACCGCATTCAGCGTGCCGCCTTGCAACGATGGGTTCTGCCAGCGCCAGACATTGATCTGCGCTAAAAGAGATTCGCTGAGACAAAATACACTGAGAATCGAAAGGAATGCGAAGGACAGTTGTCGTTTCATCAGAAGATCGGGATAAAGGATTTACATTCGGAAATATATAACGAAATTCTCCCTATCTGGTTCATGATTCCGCCCCATGCCTTGGTTATTCGGATTGACCGTTTATTTGAGCAATGTTAGGATAGAATCTGCAAATCTCGTCGCTCTCTCGAAGATTTGAACTCGTCAATTCATGACTTCGGAGATCGGACTCCGGACTTCGGACTCTCCTCAAGGATTTTCTTTGTAGATTTGCATTCTAAACTTTGTATCTAACATACCCATCGAAATGAAATTTTCCGCAAATATCGCCGATCTTCAGGGAACACTGCCAAAAGTCACGGCCGTCATCCCGACTCGCTCTACCCTGGCGCAGCTTGAGAATGTCCAACTCGAACTAAAATCCAAGAAATTAAGCATTATGGGCACTGATCTGGAGATCAATGTCCGCTCCAGCATTGAAGTTGCTTCGAAAACCGATGGTGCGATCTCGATCCCGGCAAAACGATTCGCCGAGATCATCCGGTCACTGCCTGAAGGAGATCTAAACTTCTCTCTCGATAAAGCGACACGCCGCATTTCCCTTCAGACTGCTCAGGGTAACTATACCATGACTTCGGCCGAGCAAGGCGAACTTCCGGACATGTCAAAAGAATTCAAAGCCGAGGGTTCCACGACGACAAGCGCTGCGACTTTGAAAAAAATGATCTCCATGGCGATCTTCGCAGCGAGTACGAATGAATTTCGCGTTGCCATGATGGGGCTTCTCTTCCAATTCTCACCCGATGGAACAACCTGTGTTGCCACAGATGGACATAGGCTCGTAAAGATCACCAATCCCGATCTAAAAACCGATACTGAACGTGATGTGATCGTGCCGGCAAAAGCCGTTAATCTTGTCGCCAAATCATTCAACGATTCCGATGAGATCACGATCAGCTTCAGTGCAACACAGATCGAATTCAAGAATGAGGAAACGTCGATCCTGAGCCGTCTGATCGATGAGCAGTATCCAAACTATGAGGCCGTCATCCCGCGAGAGAATGAAAAGGTGATGACGATCTCGAAATCAGCTGTTCTTTCATCGCTCAAGCGCGTTATGATCTTCAGTGATGCCGATACACGCCAGATCAGAATGCAATTGAAGAAGAATGCACTAACGGTTCTGACCGATAATGCGGAAGAAGGCGCCGATGCAAAAGAAGAGATTTCCTGCGACTACAATCATGATGATCTTCTCATCGGCTTCAACGGTAAGTTCGTTGAAGAAGCGCTTTCGCATATCGATAGCGAAGATGTAACATTCAAATTTTCCACTCCGACTCGTGCCTGCATCATTGAACCGGTCAAGCAGTCGAAGGAAGATGTTCTCATGCTTGTCATGCCGGTGAGATTGAATGCATAGAACGGATCGGTCGTCAACTTCCAGGCTTCACGACCGATAAGATGAGCGGGAGCCGCGTATACCATAACGAAGATATTTCATTGCTTTGCGCGCTCGATCACTCATCCTGACGAACTTCCGAAACCACCTCCGAACGGAGATAGCTGATTTTACTCCTGGCATTAATGTGATCTCCGGCCAGAACGGCGCCGGGAAAACCTCAATCCTTGAAGCGCTATCGGTGGCAGCGCTTACCAAAAGCTTCACCGAAGCAGCCGATAATACATTAGTCCAAACAGGTGCTGAGAATTTTTCTTTGGATGCTCAATTTCTATCAGATCTCGGAGTCGGACTGCGTTCCAAGGTCGAATATCATCTAGGCCCGCCGGCGCGCAAGAGCATCCATGTCAATAACGATAAACTTCGTCGGGCAAGTGATCTCATCGGCCGCATTCCCATCGTCGCCTTAACTCCGGATGATAAGGTGATCACCGGCGGATCTCCGGAAGAGCGAAGGAGATTCCTAAGCCTTGTTCTTTCTCAATCTTCGCGCCTCTATCTCGAAGATGAGATCGAATTTCGTAAAGCACTTCGGCACAGGAATTCCCTTCTCGGAAATCTCCGCGAGCAAGGGACTTCGATTGCACGGGCGAGTGCGCTGCTCGCTCCATGGACGGAAGTCGTGATCGAGCGATCGGCACGCATCATGAGCAGACGTGCTACCTTCATTAAGGAATTCTCTCCGTTCCTTCTGGAAAGCTACGAGCTGGTATCCGGCGCAAGTGAATCGCCTCCTCTTCGCTATGCTCCGATGGGCTTCGAGCATGATGCTGAGAGCGCTCACCAACTTCGGGCATTTCTCGAGGAGGAACATAATCGCCGCGAACAGGAGGAGCTGAAGCGCGGCATGACGCTTATCGGCGCTCACCGCGATGAACTCGTCATCTTGATCGCTCCGGAACGCGAAGCAAAACGCTTTGCCTCACAGGGCCAGCATAAATCCCTTTTAGTAGCCATGAAACTTGCGGAGTTCAGCTATTTGCGAGATGCTACGAATGAGACTCCGATACTGCTGCTCGACGATGTATTCAGCGAACTCGATGCTGCGCGCTCGCACAGGCTGCTGCAGCTTATTGCAAGTGGAAGATTCGGACAAACATTCATCTCCTCGACGACGCGCGAAAATTTTGACGAGATGATAGATTTTTCCTCCAACCAACACCGCCTCTTTGTTGTTGCAAGCGGAAAGATAGAAACCCGATAGCAGGTTGCCTGCATTTAGATTTTCATTATCATTAATTTCAAGAGAACTTGAAACGGCCACAAGTCATATCGAATGTACTTTCAAAAATGCTGAAGGATCTCGGCCTGGAAGAGACTGCAAAAAGATATGAGGCCGTAACCAGGTGGGAGGAAATCGTCGGACCGAAGCTTGCTGCCGTGACAATTCCCGAACGTGTTTCTCACGGCACGCTTGTCGTGAAAGTTACTTCGTCGGTATGGAAGTACGAATTGACGATGCGCAAGCAAGAGATCCTCCAGAAGATCCACCAGGTGACCGGTTCTCTCGATGTGAAAGATATTCAATGGAAGTAACGCCGATAATAACCGGACCACATTTTTGAATCGGTATCGATGAAACACGGAGTCCATCGAAGGCGTACCGTTGTTACATATCAGCATGAAATTCAACACATTTCCTAAACTTCTGGCGTTTTGCGCTCTTGTGCTTACAAGTTCTCAGGCATTGGCGCAAAGCAGATGGCCCGGAATTGTCCTGTATTCGATTGAGCGGAATGGCATCACTGGGCATTTGGTCATCGATCCTGTCGTACGGATCTATAAAGGAGAATTTTCTTATCCCGTCCCTACTCCGGCCGAGGCTTTCGATGATCCGAATTCAGAGCAGGTTCTGGGGGGGCTCTTTGATCGGTTTTGCAGGGAGGAGTATAAACACGGCCGCAAGTTAGAGCTTTATGTGGATGGAAATAAATGCGGAGCAGCGAAGATCACCCAGATCGACTCATTGCATAGCTGTTCTCCCGTCGTCTCCGAAGTCCGCCTTTCGTATTTCGATTCGGCTAAACTTCACTTCTCCGGACACGGGCTTGTTATTGCATCTCTTGCTCCAAGGCGCAAAATTCCGGAATTCTTTGTCGATACGAACCTTGAAAAGTCGCTCTATGAATACGCGAAAAAGGAATTCGTAGTGCGCGGCGTTAAAAAAGAGATCGCCGAAAAGACGGAAGTTACCGATATTCGCGCCACCGATCTCGATGGAGATGGAAAGCCGGAGTATCTTGTAACCTATATTATCATCGGCGAAGAAGTCAAGCGAGGCGATTACCAGCCAAATATGCAGTATACGATCACGCTGGTTCTTGAGCCGACACAAGACGGATTTAAGCAATTGTTCTCACATTTTCCTGATCCAGGAATTCCCGATGAGACGCATACCTATAGGTTTGCCGACGTGATCGATCTTGACGGCGATGGAATTTGTGAGATCGTCATTCAGAAGCGAAATTATTCGAGTTGGGATTATATTTTGTTGAAGAAAAAGGGCGAGATGTACGAAGAAGTCTACGAAGGAGCCGGAGGTGGATGCTAATATCAAATTCTATTCTGAATAAGATATCTACTAACCAGTCTCGCTGATGCGATCATCACTTATACTCTCTTTCATTCTCCTCGCCTTCGCTTACCGGGCACCGGCTCAAACTTCCTCTCGCGTTCATTTAACAGGATCGGTCAAAAGCAAGGAAACCGGCGAAGCTATTCCGCGCGCGTCGATTGGCATACTCGGTACACCGCAAGGGACATTAGCGAATTCCGACGGCAGATTCAGTCTTGCTCTCGATTCGGGTAAGACATATCGGCTTCGTATCAGAGCGCTCGGTCATAAACCGGATACGATCACCGTCACGCTCAACTCTTCACAAGAGCGCACCATATTGCTTGCTGTCGAGCCAATAGTCGGTAAGGAGATCACCGTCGCCGGCGATGCCAGCCGCATTGAGGCCAGACGTATCATGCATGAAGTGATCCGGAGAAAGGCAGAATGGCAAGCCAAACTACAGGACTTTCAGTGCACTGCATACTCGCGGTGGAATCTGCGTTCGCTTAGCGGCGAAGATACTACTGTTCAGTCAGTCCTTGAATCCAATGCGCAATGCTTTTGGAAGAAGGAAAAGGGATTTTCGGAGATCCTGACTTCTCGAATGCAAACGGCAAATTTCCCGCCTGAGATGAATGCCTTTAGTGTCGGTGATATAGTAAATTTCTACGATAACAGGATCGCATTTAACGATTTTAGTTTTGTCGGTCCTGTTGCCGATGATGCATTCGATAGCTATGACTATGATCTCATTGGTACGGGCACGCTGAACGGCGCAAGCGTCTATCAAATTGCGGTTCAACCGAATCTCTTAGCCGAAGCGTTCGACGGAACATTGTGGATCGATCAAACCGACTATACGATAGCGTATCTTGATCTCTCTCCGAGCAAAGCGGTGAAACTCGGACCGATCAAGGATCTGCATCTGCAACAGACATTCGAACTATTCGATAATAATTATTATCTCCCTGTCGACTGCCGCACCAACCTGTCGATAAAATTCCAGATGCCTCTTGTTCCGCAATTTAAGCTTGAACTGCTTTCGGTTCTGCAAAATTTTTCGGTCAATAAAGGGGTAAGCGATACGCTTTTCGGATCAAACCGCCACCGTGTCGCCCCTCGCGCCGATTCGGTCGATACGCTTGCGTGGGCTTCGCAACGGGCAGTGCCGCTAGCTGCCGATGAGATCAAGGCATACCATACCATCGATAGTACGGTCTCCGAAGCACGGAAGGATTCTTCCTCCGGCTTCAGCATTTTTGATATTCTCAGCTTCATCGATATTCCCCGCTACTCTCAAGTCGAAGGCTGGAGATTCGGGCTATCGAAGAGTATCACTCCTGTCGAATCATTTCCGCTGACCCTTAGTGGCGGCGTTGCATACGGCTTGGCTGATAAACAGTGGAAGTACTTTGCTGGACTGCATCAGGGTATTCTTTGGACGACGAAGACGAATCGCTTGATCCAAGGCGATCTCAGCGGTGGCTTAACGAGCAAGGTCGTGACAAAACCAATTGTTCTGCTCGCTATCGATGCAAAATATTTTTTCGATCTTAGCACTCTTCGCTCCGCATATTCTTCCATAGAAAATACGATTGCCTCCGTGTTCGATAATAGTGCCGATCTTGGATACTTTTACGAAAAGGGATTTCTTGCCGGGCTCGAACTGACACCGAATGCAGGGACTTCGGCATCGCTGGAATACCGTCACTCACAAATTTGGAATGCAGGCACATTGCAACTCATCGATACAACAAACAAGAAATTCCGCTTAGGCGCACTAACGCTCGGAGCGAACAAAGAAATTGCCATCGGAAAACTCAACCTCAATGGATCGGGAGAGTGGGAAGTGAGTTCGAATGCACTTGCCAGCGATTATGCATATTCTCTTATCCAGTTACAACTCTCCTTCAAGAAACGACTCGGAGCCCTGGGAGAAGCAGAACTAACAGGTCGTTACTCTACCTTACTTGCAGGTGCGCTACCATTTTGGCACTCATTGTTCTTCGAGACACGAGACGCCTTTTTTTCAAAACCATCCTATTTTCGGGGCCTCGATCCTTTCGAATTTCGGGGGAATAGGTTGTGGTCACTTCACTTGGAGCATAACTTCTACGACCTACCGACTCAATTGCTCGGAATTCACTTCCTCGATCAATTCGATCTGCATTGGCTTTTTCATGCAGGCATCGGACAGATCGAAATGATCGGCGCTCGCAATTTTGCATCTGCCACAACGGCAGATAGACCGTATAGCGAAATCGGTATGGGTATCGGCAATATCTTTAATATTCTGCAGATCGAAGGCACGTGGCGCCTGACGCATCGTCGCGAATCGAATTTCTATCCTACACTTAGTATGCAGTTATCTTTCTAAGTTTGCGTTTTCTTTACCGAGCGGTGAAGATTTTTTTCGGTTACCTCCGTGTTAGTAAGCGTACTCTATGGCTCATGAAGAAGAATTATTAGGCAAAGCCTATGATGCACGTTTGATGAAACGGCTCCTGAAGTACCTCCGCCCGTATAAGTGGCAGGTCGCAGGGGCTATCGTTGTTACCATCGTTATTTCACTCCTTGGCCCACTCCGTCCGTATCTGATCAAACATGCGATCGATGACTGCATCGTCGGCAGCGATCATGAGGGGCTTTGGAGAATTCTTATTCTTTTGATCGGAAGTGTTCTGCTTCAGGCTGCCGTGCAGTATGTGCAGACGATCATCACGCAATGGATCGGACAGAAGACGATCTACAATCTTCGGCAGGAGTTGTTCTCTCATTTGCAAACGCTTTCACTGAGGTTCTTCGATACCAATCCCGTTGGAAGACTCGTGACGCGGTTGACAAGTGATGTCGAAGTTCTCAATGAGCTCTTTAGCTCCGGCATTATCATGGTGTTTGCCGATATCTTCGTCATCATCTGGATCTTCGTATTTATGTTCGCCATCAGTTGGAAACTTACCCTGATGGTCATGTGCGTCTTCCCTTTCCTTATTGTGGCAACAGCGACCTTTCGCAAGAAGGCTCGCGAATCCTATCGTGAGATACGACTACTTGTTGCTCGTATGAACGCCTTCTTGAATGAGCGCGTCTCAGGCATCATTACCGTTCAATTATTTGGACAAGAGAAACGGACATTTAAGGAATTCGATAAGATCAATCGGGATCACACGGTTGCCAACA
>JAUZOQ010000059.1 GCA_030706385.1 Bacteroidota bacterium
CCAAGTAGGATTGCCAACGGACATATTACACTGTGGGATAACGGCAATTACCGGCTCATCGATACGACCTTGAGCGGTTTCGACACCATTGTGAACAGGCCGTTCTCCCGCGCAGTCGAATTCGAACTTGATGAGACCAATCATATTGCCAAGACGGTTTGGGAATACCGAAATGTACCCTATAGCTCTGCTGGCGGAGATGTCGAGCGTCTTCCGAATGGGAATACATTCATGGGGTTTGGAATTCAGACCTTCCCTGCCGGCATGGAAATCACGCCGACTGGCGAGAAAGTTTTCCAGATCTCGCTTGCGCCTGGGGCTTGGTGCTACCGTATGCAGAAATTTCCTTCATACCAGTATCCTTTCATGTATAACTCTGCTGTGAAGTCGATAGCATCCGATGCCATGGCAATTGCCGGAGTTTATCCTAATCCCGCTTCAAGTTCTACATCTATTGCCTGTATGGTATCTCCGGGAAATGCACGAGTGGATCTGATTGACGTGCTCGGCCATACCGTCCGATCTTCAACTCAACTCATTTCACAAAGCGGACCGGCAACATTTCCTCTTTCCGTGAGTGGATTGCCGAATGGAATGTACTACTGCAAACTTTCTCAGAACGGAAGGGTAGATACGAAGACTGTTATCGTTCAACGATAAGAAGAATTCTCACCGCGGCTACGCCAGAGCATCCGAGATCCTTAGTGCATCGACAGTCTGCTTAACATCGTGGGTGCGAATGATCTTTGCACCGTTAAGCGATCCGTAAACTGCAGCAGCCACCGATCCATAGAGCCGCTCCGCCGGCGGCGCTCCGCCAAGGATCTTGCCGATCGTCGATTTCCGGGATACACCTAAGACCATAGGTACTCCAAGTCCGGAGAATTTGTCATGTTCTCGCAGTAGCTCAATATTGTCCGCAGCCGTTTTGGCAAAGCCGAATCCGATATCGGCAAGGATACTGTTCACGCCACGTTCTCTAGCCAGATCGATTCTCTTGCGGAGCCAGTCGAAAACTTCACCTACAACATCGGTGTAATGATAGTCTTCGATCCTCTCTTTAGAAAATTCCGGACCGTATCCGTGCATGAGAATAACAGGTGCCTCTTCTTCTGCAGCGATCTCCAGGATTTTCTCATCTTCAGTCCCGCCACTGACGTCATTAATGATAGCGGCACCGGATTCGATGGCGCGGCGTGCCACTTCGGCTCTTGTCGTATCGATTGAAATTATGGTCTCAGGCCGTTCAAGAACGATATAATCGATCACCGGAAGTACTCTTCGAAGCTCTTCATCGAGACTGACCTGCTCTGCTCCTTTGCCATACGTTTTCCCCGGTGGCCGGGTCGACTGGCCGCCGATATCGATAATATCCGCACCTGCAGCCAGCATGGCCTTCGCATGAGACAATGCTTCCTCGGCTTGAAAGAAGATGCCACCGTCGGAGAAGGAATCGGGCGTAACGTTAAGCACGCCCATAACCAGCGTTCTCTTCTCGGCCAGCAACGATTGGAATTTTCCGGTATTCATCATAACAAAAAATGCGGCGAGCCCGCAAAGCGGCCGCCGCATTGATGATTTACTGCAGCTCTTACTTTGCTTTCTTTCTGCCCTTTGCGGCTTCTTTGCCTGCTTTTGCTTTTGCCTTTACCCGGTCAACGGCTTTCCGGTGCTTCTTTACGACCATTTTCCCTTTTTTATTCATGATTGTTAGTAATTGTATTAATTGATTATTGCAAATTTACGAAATTATTTCTTCTTGTTCCAGGTAACGATATATCCGTCATTTCTGATAAGATCGTTGATCGTCTCGATCTCCCTGACTCTCGGCAAAAGCTGCGAGAGGAAATTGCGCAGAATCGAAAGCCTTTCGTTCTCGCTCGTGATCGATAGAAGCGCCTGCCTCTGATCGGCTTCAAGCCCCGATTTCTGAGCGATGGCAAAGGAAGGCAGCTTATCGGCAGCTCTCCAGATCGTCGGATCCAGGGTATCGATCGTGCCCTTATAGGCAAGCTCGCAAAGTTCGTTAAATAAAGCGATGGCTTCATCGGCAAGCGCCTTATCACGCTCCTCAGTAACATCTTCGATCCAGCGTACGGTGGCGTAGGAAAGCTCTTTATCGCCGCCCTGCTCGAATTTTACGATCTCGTAACGGCGAATACCTTCGGTGATCACATCAAGTTTACCGTCGGGATACCGCTTGATCACATCGGCGATCTGAGCGGTGCATCCGATAGAATGCAGCTTATCCTCTTCGACATAATTAATCCCGAATGCCGTATGATGTCTCAAGCTATCCTCGCAGAGCTTTTTGTACCGCTCTTCAAAAATGTGCAGCGGGACCTGCGACGTCGGAAAGAGTACGACGCCCAGAGGGAAAAGCGGTATACGAGTCGTCCCTGCCATCAAGCACTTTGCTCATCTTTCCAAAGCTCGTACCATTCCATTTGTACAGCTTCGAGTTTCGATTCGTTCGATAAGTGAATATCATCGTTCCAACCGGGAAGTGCTGCGATCCAATCCCGCAATTCCGTGAAGCGAACGGTTAACGGATCGAGCCCAGGCTTTGCAGCCATCAGCGCTTCAGCAATATCGTCTATATCATGCCAAGTCATAGAACAATTTTCAATTTACAATGGGCAATGTGCAATGTGCAATTTACAGCGTGCAATGAACAATCGGTACATTGTTGATCGTCCATTGTACATTGCCCATTGTAAATTGTACATTGTCTTAATGAGCTCCTTCGTGGAAAAGTTTTGCAATTGCAGGATTAAGTTGGGGGATCTCCACAACGAGATCGATCTCATCGGTGATCTTTGCCTGGCAGCCCAAACGTGAGTCAAGTGTCAGCCCTTCGGCTTCATCAAGCTGGTCGGCTTCGCCATCTTCCATTTCCGTCAGCGAATTCAATCCCTGCCGTACGATGACGTGGCAGGTCGAGCAGGCACAGACTCCGCCGCAATTATGCTGCAAGTCTATTCCGTTGGCTAATGCAACTTCTAAGATATTATCACCTATGAGAGCTTCACAGGTGACGTTCATCGGTAAATACGTAATTGTCGGCATTGTTTCTCATTTGGCGTCAGGACTTCGGGCCGGCAGCTTTTTCAAACCCCACACCCCAAACCCCATACCCCAGTTTAACGGGCGGCGTATTTCTTGTATCGGTCGTTTACCCTGCCCCAGTGAATATCAGCTATAAAATTATCGACGTAAGCTGCACGTTTCGGACCATCTTTATGGTAGTATGCATGCTCGAACACGTCACAGGAAATTAGAGGCACAGCCCCCCAGACCGCTCCGTAATGATGCTCATCGACAACGACGTTCCGAAGCTGACCTGAGCCGAGCTGATCGACGATGAGCACTCCCCAGCCCGAAAGCTTTGCAGCGATCGAACACGCTTTGAAATCGGCTTTCCAGTTCTCCAGAGATCCGAAATCGCGTTTGATGAGCGGCAGAACGTCAGTAGCCTTTTCTGCATTTCCGTCGCCGCCTAAGTTTTCCCAATAGAGATCATGTAGAACAGTCCCTGCATGATTCCACGTCCAGCGGCGCTTTAACTCGCCGAACAGCGAGTAGTTGCCATTGGCTTTGGAGAGATCGGCAGTTTCCAGTGTTTTCTCGATCTCGTTCAGTTTATCGACATAGCCCTTGTGATGCGTATTGTAATGCCAATCGGTCGTTTGCGGATCGACAACCTTCGCCAGAAGCGTCTTGGCTTCCTCATCCGAATACGGACGCGCCTTGAGTTTATAATCGAATGCTTTCATATTAATATTCTCCAGAAAGAAAAAAAATCCGTAAGCGTTAAGAAGCCCTACTACGATACTTCTTCGACAGCTTTTCCGCTGAGTGCTTCGGATACCGAAGCATTCATGATCTCATGGGCAAGAGGTTCGGTAGCATGCTCAAGAGCGCTCAGATTATCGCCGATCTCCTTCGCATCTTCACCGGCAAGCGATTTCTTCAGCGCATAGAGCGCATCGATCATTTGATTGATGTTGAGCGTCTGCATTTTCTCGGGAGCGATCTTCACATCGCCGCGCCGAATCTGCCCGAGCACCTTCTCTGTCGCTGCAACAACTCGTTCGCCTTCAGTCTTCGATTCGGTTAGTTTCCGAACGGCTATATCTTGTTTTGCGAATTGAATGCTTTCACGAAGCATGCGCTCGATCTCCTCATCGCTCAATCCATAAGAAGGCTTCACTTCGATCTGCGATTCGATTCCCGTATACACTTCTTTGGCCGAGACATGCAAGATGCCGTCGGCATCGATCAGGAAATTCACCTCGACCTTCGCGGCGCCTGCAGGAAGCGGAGGAATACCCTTAAGCGTAAATGAAGCCAGGTGGCGGTTATCCTTGACAAGATCACGCTCGCCCTGAAAGACATTCACAATAACACCTGTCTGGTTATCGGCAAAGGTTGTGTAGTTCTCCTGTGCCTTCGTCGGAATCGTTGTATTGCGGGGAATGATCGTACTCATCATACCACCGATCGTTTCGATACCGAGCGATAGAGGCGTCACATCGAGCAACAAGATATCCTGGCCGCCTCCGGAAAGCACATTCGCCTGGATCGCCGCGCCTAAGGCGACAGTCTCATCCGGATTCAACGAATCGTGCGGCTTCTTATGGAATAATTCGTGAACAAGTTCTTTCACTGCCGGCATGCGAGTTGCTCCGCCAACAAGAACGACTTCTTCGATATCTTTTGGCGTAAGCCCGGCATCTTTCATTGCTTCCAGGCATGGCTTCTTTGTCCGTTCCAGCACCGGGCGCGCTACCATTTCGACTTCGCCTCGAGTCAGATTGCGTTTGTAGACAATATTCTTTTGAGTAAAATTGAGATCGACCGTAAACGAATGAGCGCTTGAAAGTGCGATCTTCGCGCGTTCCGCTTCAAGCCTTATCTGCTGCAGTTCTTCGGGGCTTGGAGTAAAGCCGGGTTCGATGCGTGTGATCTGCGAAAGAAACAGCTCCATCAACCGGCGATCGATATCATCGCCGCCGAGATACGTATCGCCATTGGTCGAGAGCACTTCAAAGACACCATCGGTCAATTTCAGGATGGAAATATCGAACGTTCCTCCGCCGAGATCGAATACGGCGAACGTGCCGTTCTTTTTTCTATCAAGTCCGTAGGCAAGAGCAGCAGCAGTAGGTTCGTTAATGATCCGCAGCACATCAAGCCCGGCAAGCCTGCCGGCATCCTTGGTTGCCTGGCGTTGCGCGTCGTTGAAATAGGCAGGTACCGTTATAACGGCCTTTGAGACAGGCTCATCAAAATATTTCTCTGCGCGTTCCTTCAGTTCGGCCAGAACGAATCCCGAGAGTTCGATCGGAGTGTATTCTTTGCCGCCGATCGTGATACGGACTAAGCCTTCTTCACGCGGCACAAGTTTGTAGGAAAGCATACCCGATTCTTTCTGAACATCGGAATAGGATTTTCCCATTAAGCGCTTCACGGAATAGACCGTATGTCCGGCATCGACCAATGCCCGGCGTTTTGCCGCCACTCCGACGGCTGTCACATTACCATAATCATCGAGCGTAACAACGGAAGGCACAAGTCCGCCGTCGCGACCGGGAATGACTTTCGCCTCGCCGAACTCAACATAGGCTACAAGTGAATTCGTCGTACCAAGATCGATTCCGACGACTTTGCCGCCAGCGTTCTGTCCCGGTAATGTGATTTGTAATGGCAACGGTTCTTTTTTGAGATAATGAAATGTGAAATGAAAAATCTCTAAGCGTCAAGCTCTTCTCGGTTCAGTACAATTCCGGAAACAACTTCCGCTCTGTGCATTCGATCGCAATATGAATGATCTTAATGTGCAATTCCTGAATGCGATCCGTGGTCTTGCCGGGGACGATGATGGGAATATCGCAGAGCGATTTTACTTTGCCGCCATCCTTGCCGAGCAGGCCGACGACCTTCATTCCCTTTTTCTTTGCGGCTTCGGCAGCAAGAATGATATTCTGGCTGTTGCCGGAAGTCGTAATTCCTAAAAACACATCTCCCGGTGATCCGAAAGCTTCAACCATGCGTTCGAAAATATGCTCGAACCCGTAATCATTTGAAACACAGCTTATGTGCGATGGGTCGGCAAATGCAATAGCCGGAAGCGGACGCCTATCCTTGCGGTAACGCCCCGTCCACTCCTCTGCGAAATGCATTGCATCGCAATGGCTGCCGCCGTTTCCGGCAGAATAGACTTTGTGGCCGGAGTTGAACGTTGCCGTCAGTAGCTCAACAAACTGATCGACCTTTGCAAGCAGATCCTTATCCGAACTGAATGTGCTCAGCGCCTCCTGGGCTTCGCGGAGAGAGTTCTGAATGCTTTCGGAAGTTGTGGGCATAGAATATCAGTGCTTTAATACCATTGATTCACCTTTCGAAGCTGCAGAAAGCGAATCGAGCAATGTCGTGACGTATGCTCGCGAAGCAAGCCGCGAAGCAAGTTGCTGTAAAATTATTTTTTCAGCATCCGTTTCTGCGGCGCCGGGCTCTGAATGCGATGGAAGTGCATCCCACTCGGCACGGAGCTTATCCGATTCAAGATCAATGACGGCACGCCTCTCGGCGAGTTCATCGAGAAGCGGATCGATGCTTGCAAGAATTTCGGCTTTCGAATCTTCGCTTGCAGAATCGAGTTCGGCGACTTTCTCCTGTGCGTTCATCACCAGTTCCAACAGATCCATCGGCACTTGCTTCGACTGCTCGACGGAAAATCCATACAGTGCCAACAGATGCTTTGAGCGTCGCAGCGGATCGCGAAGAGTACGATAGGCCTCGTTAATATCGCTGGAGCGCTCCAGAGCAGATTCGAGGATGCCTCCGCTCGAACCGGAAAAACGGTCAGGATGGGATTGGCGCTGTAAATCGTGAAAACGCCGCTCAAGGGCGGCGTTTTCAAAACTAAATGTGCGCTCTACGCCAAGCGTGAGAAAGTAGTCATGCATATGTAGTTCATGCGGATAAGCATGCGCGCTCATCCGGCCGTCTTATACTCCGAACGAACTGCCGCAGCCGCAGGACTTCGAGGCATTCGGATTATTGAATACGAAGCCCTTTCCATTGAGCCCATCGGTATAATCGAGGTGCGTGCCCGAAAGATAGAACAGCGATTTCGGATCGATGAAGATACGAACGCCATCCTTAATGATCTGCTTATCACCCTCCCGTGCTTCCTTATCGAAGCCGAGCGAGTACGATAACCCCGAACATCCGCCGCCTTTAACGCCAACGCGCAAGCCGAACGTATCCGGAATATTATTGGCCGCCATGATCTTTGCGATCTCAGTCCGGGCCTTCTCCGTAAGGACGATTTCCTCCTCAATATTCTCAAAAGCCTTTTCGACCGTCGTCTCCTCCAAAGAGGGGGCTGTCATTACATCGTTTTCCGTTACCATGATATATCTTCTCCTTTACCTGAAAATTTATGCACTTGCCGTTTCAAGAGCGGCATGTTTCTTCTTATAATCCGAGATCGCCGCTTTGATCGCATCTTCTGCTAAGACGGAGCAATGGATCTTCACCGGAGGAAGATTCAACTCCTTCACGATCTCCGTGTTCTTCAATGCGTACGCTTCATCGATAGAGCGTCCTTTGATGATCTCTGTTGCGAATGAGCTCGAGGCGATGGCGCTTCCGCAGCCGAACGTCTTGAACTTTGCATCTTCGATAATGCCTTCGTCATTGATCTTTAGTTGTAAGCGCATGACATCACCGCATTCGGGTGCGCCTACGAGGCCCGTTCCGACATTCGGATCGTTCGGGTCCATCGTTCCCACATTACGCGGGTTCGAATAATGATCTAAAACCTTCTCTGAATAAGCCATAAATATCTTCTTCTTTCTATCTAATTTTACGAAAACAATCTGTCAAAGATTCACAATTCTTACTTCTTCAGCCACGGTGGCGGAGCCTTTGCTCCGGCCGGAACGGCTCCAGCAGCAGCAGGCGCAGCAGCCGGTTTCGGTGCTGCCGGCGCGGCGGCGGCAGGCTTCGGAGCGGCTGCAGGTGCAGCGGCTTTCGGAGCAGGCGCAGGCGCAGCAGCTTTTGGCGGCGGCATCTGGTCAGGCAATTCGCCGCTTAATCCGCCGCGCGTATTCCCTTCTTTCGAAGTAATAAGCTCCGGAAAATTGAGCACGAATCCCTGCGGATTCACTTTGCGAAAGATCCCTTTGCGCTCGTAGGCGCGGGAGATCTCCTCGGCCATCCGCAATGCATCGGCATCGCGAATCGTCTTGCCTTCACGATCTTCGAAGTAATCCTGGATCGAGTATTGCAGATCGCGCAGGAATACGTTCGAGTTGTGAAACACCGGTTTATGAATTTCCCGCATGTAGCTGAAAAGCTCGTACGGATAATCGATAAATGTATCTGAACTTGTCATAATCTGTTTTCGTGTTCAAGAAAGAAAATCAAAAATACGAATCTTCTTCCTGAAGTGCCGAGAATAGATGCTGCCGGAGGGATCATAAATTTCCGCTCTCAGCATCCTTCTCCCAAAACTTTAGTGCGCTGCCCAGGCCACCGATTTCAGATCGATTCCCTGCTTTGCCATCTCATAGAGCGGCGACATTTCGCGCAAGTGACGGACAGCCTTAATGACTTCGGCAGCCGTGTAATCGATCTCCTCTTCCGTATTGAATCTTCCGATTCCGAAACGGATCGATGTATGAGCGAGATCTTCGCCGACTCCGAGCGCCTTCAATATATAGCTCGGCTCAAGACTTGCCGATGTGCAGGCAGAGCCTGAACTGACGGCAATATCCTTAATACCCATCATCATTGCCTCTCCCTCAACGAAGGCAAAGCTGACATTCAAGTTACCGGGCAAGCGCCATTGCGGCTTCTCCAGCGGATCGGGGCCGTTGATATAGATCTCATCTAGCTCTTTGGTAAGTGTCTTCCACAATCTATCGCGCATACCCTGGATGCGCGGGACTTCGACCGGCATATCGGTAATGCAAAGCTCAAGGGCTTTTGCAAGCCCGACAATTCCTGCCACATTGAGCGTACCCGAACGCATTCCGCGCTCGTGGCCGCCGCCATCCATCTGCGATGCAAGCTTGACTCGCGGATTCTTCTTGCGCACATATAGAGCGCCGACACCCTTCGGCCCGTAGATCTTATGTCCGGACATCGAAGCAAGATCGACATTCATTCTCTGCGCATCGAACGGCACCTTGCCGATCGATTGCGTGGCATCGGTGTGGAAGAGCACACCCTTCTCATGACAAATTTTTCCGATTGCCTCGATATCCTGGATAACGCCGATCTCATTATTAGCATGCATGATCGTCACCAGGATCGTCTTATCGGTGATCGATTCGCGAAGCAGATCGAGATTGATGAAGCCTTCCTTGTTCACCGGCATGTAGGTTACCTGAACGCCTTTGCGCTCCAGCGCCTTGCACGTATCGAGCACAGCTTTGTGCTCCGTAGTGCAGGTGATGATGTGATTGCCCTTCGAAGCATACATCTCGGCTACACCTTTAATGGCAAGATTATTGGACTCGGTAGCGCCGCTCGTGAAGACGATCTCTTTTTCATCGGCTCCGATATACTTTGCGATCGTATTGCGCGCCCAATCGACTCCTTCTTCAGCCTTCCAGCCATAGACGTGATTGCGGCTTGCCGCATTACCATAAATTTCCGTGAAGTACGGCATCATTGCCTCGAGCACGCGGGGATCGAGCTTCGTTGTGGCGTTATTATCTAAATAGATCGGTATCTTAACCATAGTTGTTCTTGGAGCTGGTAGTTATTAGCTGGTAGCTGGTAGTGTTTGTAATAGCTACCAACTCTCAGCTATCAACTAATTCATAATAATTCTGCGATCGTCATGCTTCCGATGGATTCTTCCATTCGTTGCTGAAGCTTATTCATCGGAGCTTTGATCGTGCACGTATGAAGCATCTGGCATGCATCGTGATCGCCGGAAGGCGAAATGCATTCGGTGATCGTCGTATGCTCATCGAGAGCACGGACGACTCGAGCCAGATTGATCGATTCCGGCGAGAAGAGCAAGGCATATCCGCCGCGCACTCCCTGATACGAATCGATGATGCCTTCATGTTTGAGCGACTGCATGACCTTCGCAAGTAATTCATACGGGATTTGGCCTGCGTCGGAAATCTCCCGCGCAGTCGCTACTCCACCCGATTTCGCCAGGTATTGCAGCGCCATTAATCCGTATTCTACTCGCTTCGAAAGCCGTAACATGTGCTTTATTTTTTTTGAAATCAGACTATTTCAGTCCTATTTCCTATCTAAAGAAAAGGCTCGACTTGGAGCCTTCTTCTTTGGCAATGACTAAAACGCAAATTCGGCGAAAACGGTTCTATTTGCAGCCATAATATGTTCGCAGCTCCTGGAGAGCAGATTCCTTCGTCTCCGCAGTCACATCAAAGGAGTTTACGAAATCTACAGCTCCCTGGCAGTCTCCTGACATGATCAGGGCAAGAATGTATTGCGTCTCCGCGTCACCAAAAGCCTTTTTTGCCCCGCTGAGGTTATTCTTAAAAAAGCCGAGATATGGGGAGATCGTCTGTTTCGCTTCTTCCTTGAATCCCAGGCGATACATTGCCTGAGCGGTTGGAAGTACAGATGCCTCGTAGCCCTCAAGCTGTGCCGGTAAAATGCTTTGAAGTTTTCGTATTACTACTTTGGCCGACTGATCTCCGGAGTCAAGGAAGTAGAGATATTCGGTAAGTGAATAATACATCATGACCTGAGAGCTAGTGCGGATCTTATCCTCGGTGAACTTTTCCATATTTACATCATGGAAAATAAGATTTTTCATTTTCTCTTTATAGTACCACTTATTATCTTTCATGAACGAAGCTGCCTGACCGAGATTAATTGGATAGAGTTCATCGCAGATCGAGCTTTCACGTATGGCAACATGCGTGCATTCCAGACTTGAATGCAGACCGCCGCTGCTGAAAAAGACGCGGCGCTTCCATTTATTCTCCTGAAGCACCGAAGCAATAAAGATATCGGCCGCAAGAGTATAATGCCTGCCTTCGTAGAGCCGGTAAACCGGAAAGCAGATCTCAGCGCGATCGGCAACATCGATTCCCAGTTCGCGGTGAAGTCTCTTGCGAGTCGGCTCACTGACATCGGTATAGAGCCGATCCGGGACTTTTTCGGCAAATATTCCATTGGTGAGATCGAGACTATCGAGCTGTTTCTTAGTCATCCTCACCTTCACCGGCGTAAATCCGTTGCGAGGCTTGCCAAGAAACAGCTCATCGTACCATTTCATGCAGGCAAGCGAAGTATTGATGACGGATAGATCCGGCCGATACCCTTCCACCATCTGAAGGTACATCGCGGAGAAGGTATCGTCATCGCCTGCAGTAAAGAGAATCGAACCGGTATCGCAAAAATCCATCATAAGCCTGCAAAGCTCTATCTGCGCCGGCGTATAGCCACCTTCGGCTTTGCCGTGGGCCATCTCGGCAACAGCTTTCTCATATTCTCCGTGTTTGAGCCACCAACAGCATCGCGTGCCATAGAGATGTCCGATCATTACCGGTACTGGAAATTTGAATTTTCTTTCGCGTATGCCCGGCATCAGCTTTTCAGCTATTTTGAAATACTTCAGGGCAGAGTCACAGTAGGCTAAGAACGAGCTATCTCCAGGAGGACAAGCTCCGCCTACGTTTGCCGCTTTATCGAATGTGCGCGCAAAGTAAAGTGCAGCAAATGCATCGGTAGGATGGCGCTCATATTCTTTCCGGAAGACTTGGATCGCCGTCTCGCACTTCATTACTGTATCCCCTTCGTCGTCAAACCTCGAGATCAGATCATCTAATGCCATATTCGATTGCATGGAATCGAGCGTGATATCGGCATGGCTCTGGCAGCGCGCAACAGAAGCATAACAGAAGAGGATGGCACCAATAACTACAAGTAGATTTTTCATGGAGATCATTCGAAAATTATTACTGCATTAATCGCTTCACCGATTCGAAAACACTACTGACTTCAATATCCTTCATGCAGATGAATTGTTCATCCGAACTGCGATAGCACGTCAGTGGCTTCGGCGAGTAGTAAAAACACGGCCGGCATTCGATGCCTGTATGAACGATCTCGTACTTCGTTTTCCAGGGATGGACATACGTCTCGTTCGTCGGGCCGAAGATCGCAACCGTGGGCAGATCGAGTGCTCCGGCAATATGCATCAGCGCCGAATCGTTCGAAACGAAGAGCGACATTTTTTGCATGAGTGCGACCGAATCCATGATCGACTTCGTCTTTACCTCAGTAATCGCATCTCCGGCAAGCCTCATGATGATCTCGTTCGGTTCGAGATCATCCGGACCTCCGAAAAGGAAAAGCGAGGCGCCGAGTTCATGCTTGAGGCGCTTTGCAAGCTCTGCGAATTTCTCCGGTGCCCAGCGGCGGCGGATATGATTCTTGAAGAGTGCAGTACCGGCATGAAAGCCGATACGAAAATCCGCCGGATGCTCTTTCAGCCACTCATCAGCGAAGCTCAGGTGTTCAGGGAGAAGATGAAGCTGAAGATTAGGAAGAGTCTCCTCCTTGATCTCCGGATAGATTCCAAGCGCCGAAAGCAGCCGCACATTCTCTTCCACGCAATGATACGAATCATCTTCCGTCACAAGATCGGTATTAAGCCAATTCAGGTTCGCCCAATTCCTATGCCCATATCGCATGCCGATCCTTTTCTTCGCTCCGAGCAAATAAGCGAATGCATTATACTCGCGTCGATTCTCAGGATAAATATTAATCGATACGTCGAATCCCATTCGCCGCAAATGGAGCAGATAGAGAAAGCCCTCGAACTTATTAGCATTGATGAAGTCGAAGTAATGAATATGATCGAGATTCGGATTCGTCATGAATAGCTCGCGCGTTGCCGGAAACATGACCAGGACGTGGATCTCTGCCTCAGGCCGCTCCTTTCGTAACAGGGCAAGCATCGGAGTGGACATCAGGGCATCGCCAAGACCGGGCAAGGCAATGATAAGAATCTTCTGAATTGGGAATGGTGAACTGTGAATTGTAGAATTATCTTGATCGTGCATTTTTTCTCCTGCGTCAATTCTCAGTTCACAATTTCTTTTTCTGCCCCATTAAGACGAATGCTCCCAATGCTGCAAGCGATAAGCCAAGTGTTGCAAGGGTTACGACTGAACCGGTTTCGAATGCGTCGGATTGATACTTCATGACAACCGTATGCTCCCCTTTCGGAACTTCCACTGCGCGAAGCGAAGTGAATGCCCGGTAGAGTTTCGTCTCTTTCCCATCGATATATGCATGCCAGGCAGGATAGTAGACTTCGGAAAAAAAGAGCATGCCGTTCTCTTTTGTTGTCACCTTGGCTTCGATCTTATCTTCCTCAAATCGACTGACGCTTGCATTCGCCGTGCTATCGGCCTTCGAAATATCTATGGCAGGTTTTTCCTCCACGAGGATCGTATTTCGGTAATCGAACGATGAGTCACTTCTCAGCAGTTTTCGCGCTTCTTCATCCGGGTGCACACTCAAACTATAATACATTTTTACCCTTGGCAGATAGGTTCTGCGCTGGACGAAATTTGCACCGCCGCCTTTTTCTTCGACCGTCCATTTGATATTCAACAGATCTGCAGTGATATCGGGATTAACGCACTGCGGAGCATTCCGCTGCAACACAAGCGGATTATACCCTTCCAGAAGTTGAACCCTGTCATAGGCGCCTTGATTTCTCTTCAGAAGCATAGCATGAGCCGAACGGATCCGTGCCCGGGAAAGCTCTTTCGCCTGGTCTTTCTTGAGTTGATCCAATAGCTCCGGCTGCTGGCGATAGGCATCTCTTGGATCTTCTGTTGTGGCGTTAAGTCCCATTCCATAGGTAAAAAGCTCAACAGCCGTCACAACAATAACGGCAAGAGCAAGTGGCATTCCGGCAAATTTTTTCCTCGCCAATAAAAGGATGATAAGAAGAGTTGCAAAAAGTGGAAATGCTGCAAGCTCCGCAGCCCAGGAAAATGATTTAGCTGCATCGGCCGGAGCACCGGTCATGAACGATAACGGTGTAAAAAGCCAGAGAACCGTTGCCGTCCATAGAAGCAGAAAAAGCGCACCCAAACCGTACATTAACGTGCGCAACCTATCCGGAATCTCTCTTCGGATGGCAGCCGATAAGCCGACTCCGGCAAGCGCGCTCATCGCAAAGGTAAAGACCATCATCATTCGGGCAGGGGTGCGGAGTTTGCTGAAAAACGGCAGGTTGAAAAATATTTTATAAAGAAAAAAGTGATCGCCCAATGCAAAGAGTACGGCGAAAAGGCTCATCCCCGCAAAGAACGGAACATATTTTCTTTTTCCGGAAAAAGCTGCAATGATTCCGAACAGTAGTGGCAGTATCCCAATGTAGCACATCGTTTCCCAGGAAAGATAACTCATCCCATGCCAGTATTGCACTCTGGCCTCATGCATTGCATCGGTTACTCCGAATAGCCGAGGCAGAATGAGCGTAATCAAATGACCGAAATACAGTGAACCCTCGACCGATTGTTCGAAGGTTATCTCGTTGCGTTGCGATAACCCGGCAAGCTCCTGCGACGGCAATAATTCGATCGCAAAAAGTCCGACAGCGATCAAGACCATCATGGCCATTCGTACCAAGATCAGAATAGAAAATTTCTCCGTCGCTTTATTCCTTAGGCGATAGAAGATCTCATAGATTGCAAGTAAACCAAGAAAGAATGTCAGAAAAAGCGATGTCTGTGGATGACCGGCAAGAAACATGACTCCGAGCAATAGGCCTGCGCCGATCGAATGCTTCCATGAGTCGCACCCTTTCAGAAAGAGCAGAACAACGAACGGAAAAAGCGCAAGCTGGTAGACGATCATCTGATGCATGGGCTGGGCCGTCAGGTAGCCGCTAAAGGCATAGACCATTGCTGCAAAGAGCGCCGACCAATCGTCCGTCTTGAAGATCTGCTTCACTAAATAGAACATTCCGGCCGCGGCAATGAAGTAATGCAGGATGATGAACCACTGCATAACAACAGGCGATTCATATCCGCCTGAGCTGAAAAACGACTGCACCATATTCATCGGATACCAGAATGCTGCCTGAATATCGGCAATGAACGGCATGCCGCAAAAAACATAAGGGTCCCACTGCGGGATGTGGCCCGAGGCAAGGGCCGATGTTGCGAAGGTGCGGAACGGAAATTCCTGTTCGACGAAATCCTCCCATAAGAACTTCCCGCCGAATAAGAGCGGCGAGTAAAAGATGAGAACCAGAACAAGCAGTATGCCAAGCGCAGCAAGTGCTGAAAGTTTCGGAAGGGTGATCGCCGGCTGCGGCTTCGATTTCGGGGATACAGTCTGTTTTGCCATTCAATCAAATAATGATAATCAGGCAAAATTACGACAAAGCTGCAGCAATTGAATTATTCGTAGCTTTGTACCCTAAACAACCAGCCACCTCATGCTATGAAACGCTTCCTGCTCCTCGGTTTCTTTCTTTTCCTCTCTGTGAATTGTCATGCTACGGAAGATCAGGGAAAGCTCAGCGATGCTCAAGTGAAGCATATTGGCATCTACTGCAAGGTATGGGGATTTTTGAAATATTATCATCCTGACGTTACCGATGGCAATATCAATTGGGATAGTACGTTCATCAGGATCTATCCATCTATCCGCGATGCAAAATCCGATCTCGATTTTAAGAAGCCGCTCATGGATCTCTACCAGAGCGCCGAACGTGCCCGCGACAAAAATATGCATCCGACAACTTCGCCGCGCTCCGATGACGAAATTTCTATTGTTCAGTTCGGATGGTTAGAGGATGCTCCGACGCTTGGCGATGAACTGAGCAAAGCACTGCAAAAGATCAGGAGGGAGTTCAAGCCCACGAATTGTCATTACATTGCTCCGATGACGGGAGCCAGCAATCCGGATTTTACCATGGATAAAGAATTTACCGAGCCTCGCAACGATTATCCCGATGAGCCGCTCAGGGCCCTTGCAGCAAGCCGCTTTTGGAATGCCATCAATTATTTCGCTCCGAATAAAGATCTTATCGGCTTTCCGTGGGATTCAGCGCTCTTCCGGTATGTGCCGGCAATCGTTGCTGCTCGCGATACGCTTTCCTATCAGATGAACGCGCTCTTGCTTTACAAAAGCATTAATGACGGACATGCTTCGACTAATGCGCCCTGGGCCGGCGAATACTTGGGAATGGCATGGCTGCCTCTGGCAGTCTCGGATATTGAGGGTAAACCCGTCATCACCGGCAGTTTCGATTATCCTACCGAGAATTCCGATTCGATTCTCAGCTCACTTGGAATTCATCGCGGTGACATTATAGTAAAGATCAATGGCAATGATGCAGATTCTCTTCGCAAGAGTCGGCTTCCCTATGTGCCCGGCTCGAACGATGCGGGCAAGATGCGAAATGCGACATTATACTTGCTGCGCGGAAAGCCCGGACAAAACGCCATTCTCACACTTGCAAGCCCTTCCGGAGTTCGTGAAGTGACCGTGCCGTTCAGCATGCATGCTGTATCAGACCCATGGCATACCCAGGATAGATCGGGAGTTTGGAAAATTCTTCCAGGAAATATCGGATACGTCAATATGGGCATTCTCAACGTCGGGCAAGTCCCGGAGATGATGAAAGATCTTGCGAATACGAAGGGCATTGTCTTTGATGTTCGTAACTATCCGCACGGATCGATGTATGCGATCGGAGAATATCTCGGCAAGAAAAAACCATTCGTCTATTTTACGATTCCCGATGTGACTAATCCGGGTTATTTATTTAAAAGCGATAAGAACATGATGGAATGCGGCGGCGAAGAGCGATACCACGGAAAGATCGCTATACTTGCTAACGAGAAAACACAAAGCCATGCCGAGTTCACGATCATGAGTTTCCAAGTCGTGCCCGGAGCGAAAACATTCGGAAGCCAGACTGCCGGAGCTGATGGTAATATTTCAACGATTCCCCTTCCAGGCGGAGTGAACACGATCTTCACCGGCCTCGGAGTCTTTTATCCCGATGGCCGGCGGACGCAACAAGTCGGAATCAAGATCGACTACGAAGTCAAGCCGACGATCAAAGGTATCCGCGAAGGGAAAGATGAAGTGCTGGAGCGGGCGGTGCGATACATCAATACGGGAAGTTAATTCTCTCAAGCGAAGCTCATACACTATGAAACAGATTTTACTTGTGCTGATCGCCGCGGCTACTCTTTCAGGCTGTGCTCAAAAGACAGACGAAGTGCAAACAAAACGGATCGCTGCCTATTGCAAGGTTTGGGGATTCTTGAAATACTATCACCCTGCCGTTGCCGATCACGATCTTGATTGGGATAGCACCTTCATTCAGATCTATCGGCAGGTAAAATCCGCAGCATCTGCTGCCGAGTATGATAAGGCTTTGATCTCGCTCCTCGACAAGGCCCAGAATGCAGGAAAGCGAGAGAATCATATCTCCGATAAACCCGACTCGAATTACGAGAAAAGTTATCCGAATGTCGATTTCTCCTGGATAGACGATCGCTCCGTGATCAGCACCGACTTAAGCAGTGCCCTGCACAAGGTTCGTGATGAATTCAGGCCTCACTTCAATCACTATATAGCGCGCAGCGAAGCAGGCAATCCTGACGTGGGGAATGACAATGAGTTCAGCGAATCGCAGTACCCGATAGAGCCAATCAGAGTTCTCGCACTTGCCCGGTATTGGAATATCATCAATTATTTCTATCCATATAAAGATGTGATCGGTTCGCCTTGGGATTCGATGCTGCTCCCCTATGTGCCGAGAATGATCGAAGCGAAGGATACGATGGAATACCAATTAGGAGTTCTCGAATTTGCTCACAAGATCAATGATGGGCATTCCTTCGCACACAGCGAGTTCATACGCGAATATTTTGGAAGAGGGATGTTGCCGTTCGATGTTGCCTATATCGACGGAAAAACCGTAGTCGTTGGAAATAATCCTTATGCGGCTTCAAATTCCGATTCACTTTTTCATGCCATGGGCATTCGCAAAGGTGATATCCTCGAAAAGATCGATGGGAAAGATGTCGATAAAATCCGAGCAGATCTTTTAAAATATGTCTCCGGCTCCAATGATGGTTTTCATCAAGTACAAATAGATTTTATGCTTCTCATGGGCAAGCCGGCAAAGACAATTCCGGTGACTTTCAATAGAGGAAGTAGCCCGTTTACAGCCGAATTGAAATACGAGTCTTATGAAGGATTGAACTACCATGCGCTAACCGATACTGGGTCCCCCTGGAGAATTCTCAAGAATAATATCGGTTATGTTAACTTGGATCACCTTACTGTTGGCAATGCCGATAGCGCTATGACCCAATTGTTAGACACAAAATATATTATTTTCGACCTCCGAAATTATCCCAAGCAGACACTATGGAAACTACTTTCCTACCTCACTCCATCTCATACTTTTTTCTTGGCAAGCTTTCCGAATTTACAGCGACCTGGGTATCTTCATAAGGATTCTGATTCGGCCGACATGGCAGGTAAAGAAACTACATATAAAGGCAAGATCATAATCTTGGTGAACGAAATGACAATGAGCCATGCCGAATTTACGGCTATGGCTCTGCAATCGGTGCCAGGAGCTAAAACATTCGGAAGCCAGACTGCAGGAGCAGATGGCAACGTATCGCATATTTCCTTGCCCGGTCAGATCGATGCATATTTCTCAGGCATCGGCATCTTCTACCCCGATGGAAGTCCTACACAACGAGTAGGCGTAAAAATCGATTATGTTGTAAGGCCGACGATCAAAGGCATCCGCGAAGGAAAAGATGAAGTGCTGGAGAGGGCGGTGAAGTATGTGGAGACAGGGAGCTGAGACGGGAATCCTCGGGGCGGATTTGAGCGAGAAGTTCTCTGGCTTCGATGGACGATGGGTTGGACGGATAGACGGATTGACGGATAGACGTATGGGGGGGATAAAGACTGCGGATAGGCGTATAGACGGATAGACGTATCGGAGAATGCAATGACTTCTGCTAACGACTAATGACTAACGACTAGAGTCCGTCATCGCGAGGAGTCCGCGGTAGCGGACGACGCGGCAATCTTTAGGGGAGCGCGATGTCTCAATGTTAAAGATTGCTTCGACCGGCTGGTGCCGGTCTCGCAATGACCGGATCGGAGGTAGAATTGTCCGTAAGTTGCATCCCATTTTCCTCGATTCCAGCTTGTTTTGGGCAGTTGTGTTTTTCTTCTATTTTATTGTTTTCCAATAAATTATCAGGAATTTAGGGGGACTATTGTCAAATTTTGTACTTGTATTCGGCATTTATATTCCGTATTTTTGTATTCAGAAGTTCGCTTCAACGGTTTTCTTTAGTGCTTTTATCTGGATGGCAAACAGATCGCTCTATGAGTGTCCTACCGGTAAGGGAGAAGGTATTGTTTGAGGTGAGCTTTGGCGAGATAGGGAGTAGGCAGTTTGCAGTAAGCAGTATGCAGTGGTAGTCCCAAGTCTGAGGTAAGTCCTTTATCTCAGGAGTTATAATCCGAAGAATCCGTTAATCCGACGAATCCGAGTCGAGCAGTGGATAGTGATTAGTGGCTAGTGGCTAGTGGCCAGAGGTCTGACTCTGTCGGACGTATGAAAACTTATGACTAACGACTAGCCTCTACCAGCTACCAGCTATCAACTACCAGCTTTCCCCCTTCCGTCCGTTCATTGACAACTTGAAAAAATTACGAACCCTTATGCAGATTCCTGATCCTGAGGAGTTCTAAGAACATCTTCGCCGAATCGCTGAGTGCGCCGACCGTTGTGCGCTCGTCGTTGTACCACTCGACGGCTACTTCTTTAATTTTGTATCCATACTTGCGTGCAAGGTAGAGTATTTCGACATCGAAGGAGAATCCCATTACTTTTTGCTCGGCAAAAATTTTCGCTGCCGCTTCGGCGCGAAATCCTTTGAAGCCGCATTGAGTATCCTTGATGCCACGAAGTACGAAAACCTGCACAAGCAAATTGAAGAACCTGCCCATCATCTCGCGGTACATCGGCTGGTGAACTTTCACAAGTTTCCGGCCTTCGAGCGCACGGCTGCCGACGACGACATCATAGCCTTCCTTTTCGATCGCCATGATGACTTTCTCGACTTCATGGATCGGAGTCGAAAGATCGGCATCGGTGAAAATACGGATCGAACCCTTTGCCTCCAGCATTCCGGCACGAACGGCTGCACCTTTGCCGCCATTGGTACCAAGCTCGATGAGGCGCGCTTCGACCCGGCCTGCAGGTTTCTTTGCGAAAGCTGTGCGAATGACTTCGACGGAATTATCGGGTGAACCGTCATCGACGACGATCACTTCGGAATCGTAGGACGCATTTGCAAGGTAGGCAAAGATCTTCTCCAGCGAAGCCGAGATCCGGCTTGCCTCCTTATAGGCAGGAACAATGAGGGAAAGGTACATCTTGAGTCGGGCAGTCTACAGTCGGCAGTTTACGGTGGCAGCAACGACTGCATACTGTAAACTGCAAACTGTTAACTACTCATTATTTATTCGCTGTATCTTTTTTCGTTGCGGCGCTATCTTTCGGAATTGCCATTCCGAGCGATCGCTTCAGGGAATCAAGATGCTCGTGCAATTGATCGAACTCATAGGCTAACGTCGTACCGGCAAGATCTTTGCCGTAGCGATTAAAGAATTCGTCGTAGAGTGCAACGGCCTTCTTCTTATCACCCTTCTTCTCGGCCATCATAGCTTCGACTTCGAGGATGCGGAATTGGAAGCGGCCCTGCTCCTGCGGGTTCCGGACCACTTGTGCAAGATGCTGCAGAACCGATTGGGCTTTTTCGATATTGCCCGCTCCGATCAGGCCTTCGGCATACAGCACATGATTCTGGATCTCGCGTGCCGAGAGCTGCGTTGCATTCGCCGTTTCGTTGTACGCATTTTCCAGATCGACAAGTGCGAACTTAGCGAAGCGCTTCGATTTATCCTGGTAGCCGATCCTGCTCGCAAGCTGCGACATCAGCGGCATGATCTGATCGTCGTAGCGAACGCGTTCGGGCGGAATGACGGAGTCCAAAAGATCGAGCGTCTTCTTTGCTTCTGCGATCTTGCCCTTATTGGCATAATGATCGGCAAGAGCATAGTAGGTACGTTCGAAGGAGAAGAACGGCGCGAAGTTCGTGCGGTCTTCATTACTCCAGCGGGCTTGAGGATCGCGGAAGGTGTTGAGCAGATATCCGCGATGCGGAGTCAGCACCGGCTCTTTGACAAGATTGAATGCCGCTTCGGCGCAAACATCTTCGCGAATAACTCCGAGCGATCCGCCTCCGGTTTGAACGACAGGCGTAACACGCTGCGACATCCCTTCCGAGACGATGAATTGCCGCAAGCCGACCATGTAATTATCCTGAACGAACGGTGCAAAATAGATCGGACGTACATTGATATTACCTTCGACGATCGATCGAACAAGCTGATCGGCAACCATAAAGATGTAGTCATCCTGTCCGCGCTGCATTTCGCCGCGGAATTTCCAGGTCATGACCGTATCCTTGGCATTCGGATTTCCGGTGAATCGCTGCATTGTTGCGGCATTGACCTTGATGTTCTCTATTTGTGCCTTGCCGGCAAAATAGTTTAAGCCGCCGGGGCCATCTTCGGGAAGATCGAGCATCTTATCGTCAATGCCCGGAAGATCGATCTTCTTGCCGACTCCCCAGACATCCTTCTTGAGCTGCTTGATATACCAGCTCATATTGCCCAGCGAGAGATTGACGATTCGCACATCGCGCCTGATGCCATAGACATCTTGTGCACACCAGAGCGGGAATGTATCGTTATCGCCGGCTGTGAACAGAATAGCATCCTGATCGCAGCTCTGCAAAACGTTATAGGCGTATTCGAGCGGAATGTTGTTATGCGCACGCGAGTATTCTCGCCACTTCGAACTCTGATCGAATGTCTTGCCCGTTGCCATTCCGGCAAGGCCGATACATTGATTGAGCGGAACGAGGATCATCGCTGCCATCAGCGTACCGCCGATAAGAGCGACGTTGCCTTCTCCGGTGACAATCGGCAATTCTTCTTCGTCATCGCCTTCTTTCTTTTTCTTTGCTCGGAGCATTTCAATCACGCCGGTGGCTCCGATACCGATCCACATGGCATAAAGATAGAATGCTCCGACATAGAAATAGTCTCGCTCTCTGGGTTGCGGGTCTTGCTGGTTCTGATACCATGCCGTTGCCCAGCCGAAGAGGATGAAGGCGCCGAGAATTGTCAAAGCGCGTTTCGGGTCTCGCTTGAAATGCCAATACAATCCGAATAATCCGAGAATGAACGGAATACCCCAGGTCTTGGACCAATCGACTCCGGCACCATCGGCCTGATTGACGCGGCCGACAAAATTCCAGAGCAAATACCGGTTATACATTTCGTTCGTCTGGTACTTCCAGAAGAAATCCCAGTTGCCGGTATAATTGGTCATCGTCGGATTCTGTTCATCCGGCGTGCTCGGATCGGAAACCTGTCGAGGCCACGGCGGACGGTATCCGTATTGATCGCGATTGATGAATTCGGTGATCGTCTTGAACGTACTTGCATGATGCTGGTTCATCGGCGGTTCCTGGCCGGCGCGAACGATGATCATATAGTATGTCGAGTAGCCCATGAAAAGCAGAAAGACAGACCATAAGCTCAGGTTCAGAAGTGCTTTCTTCTCGCGCTGCGAGTAAATGATGCCGACGATCGTGCCGACGATGAGAGCGTAACCGGTGAGCTGGCTGATCATGGGACTCGGAGATGGATTCATCTTACCGACAATTCCTCCGATGATGTACCGCGAGAAGAATGCAAGGCCGATCTGCGTATAGGTACGCTTCGATACTCCGAAGTATCCTTTCTCTTTCGATGCTGTTGCCTTCGTCGAAACATTATACGTCCACACTACGACAGCTGCTCCGAGCACACCGTATGCCGTATTGATCGCACCGCCGCCAAGCAGCTC